>ONTX01000031.1 GCA_900320825.1 uncultured Lachnospiraceae bacterium
GATATTATTTTTATCGGATATGCAGTAAATGATAGAATTGCCGAAAAACTGACCGGGATATCGATCGCAGGCAATAAAATGCAGTTAAATGTCTTAAAATATATGGAACTTGCATTTGAAAATGTTTTTTCTACTACAATTTATCCGGTGAGTTCATTTCCGAGAGACCACAAGCTGTATTACCCCAAAAATAAAGATGTTGTGGTTGGAAATATTCAATCAATTCGCGTTCCATTCATAAATATTACCGGAATAAAGCAGATATGTCAGATCATAAATAATTATCTGGAGATAAAAAAACTGGCAAAGAAATCTCCAGACGCTCTGCTGTTTACTTTTAATATGTATCCTCAGGTCGGATTGCCGGCTGTGTGGATTAAAAAACGTTATGGGAACAAGATAGCATGCCTTTTGGCCGATCTTCCGATAGATGATAACTATAACAGATCAGGGATAAAAAAGAAGATTTGGGATCATTATTTTCATAAGACTGAATCATTTATAAAACAGATTGACAAAGCCATAGTGCTTAATAAACATGCCTGGGAGCTATACTGCCCCGGTTCCGAATGCCTTGTAATGGACGGTGGAATGGATTGTAATGAAGATTCAAGTAGTACCCCAGATTCTGAAGGCTATTTTCCTGAGAGAAAAAACCTGTTGTATGGAGGATCTCTCAACGAATACAGCGGGATAAGGGAACTTGTCGAGGCTATGTCTTATGTTGACGATGAATCGGTTGAACTGGATATCTATGGCAATGGAAATTTGAAGGACTATATTATCAGTCATCAAAATGACAGGATCCACTATAAGGGTGTCGTGAAGAATTCCGAAATGCTCGAGCTTCAAAAAAAAGCATGGGTTCTTGTTAATCCCAGACCTATTGATGAC
Source organism: uncultured Lachnospiraceae bacterium (assembly GCA_900320825.1). Taxonomy (GTDB): domain Bacteria; phylum Bacillota; class Clostridia; order Lachnospirales; family Lachnospiraceae; genus AC2028. The sequence continues at coordinate 895 of ONTX01000031.1, forward strand.
AGGATAGCAATGGTTACGTTCCCCTCCAAGATTTTTGAATATTTAAACAGTGGGACACCCGTGATCACGACGAAACTGAACGGCTTTTCCGAAGAGTATTTGGATAAATGCTTCTTTTCGGAAACCAATGACCCTGTGAAATTGGCCGAATGCATAAACCGGGTTGCCTCATTGGATCAGGATGACCTAAGAGAAATCGCTGTTAAGGCGAGGAACTTTATTCGTGAGAAGAAAAATTGGAAAACACAAACCCAAAGGATTGTTGATTTTCTGAAACAGTAAATAGTTCAGGTGTTTGGGTAACAATACGGATTTGCATGAGAATAATAAAAAAAGCTGATGATTATTGGCGATACAATCTTCAAAGACTGATACAAAAAAAGTATCCTCCTCAAAAAGGAGGTGTGCTGGTGTTTCATGAAGTGACTGACGAGCCAGATACCCCTATGAAGCCGGATTATGCGATCAGAACCGATGAATTCACAACTTTTATCGATTCCTTAAGAGAAAAGAAAGCATTTTTTGGCCGATTCGATGAGGAGGCAATAAAGCCGGGAAAAATATATATAACATTTGATGATGGGTTTAAGTCTCTTCTTCATACCGCTATACCGGTGCTGGAGAAAAGAGAGATTCAGTATATTGTTTTTGTGCCGACTGACTATATAGGAAAGCCCGGATATGTTACCAAAGAGGAATTATCTGAGATTCTCGGTAAAAGCAATTCTGTCATCGGAGGGCATTCAAAAAGTCATCGCCGAATGCATGGACTGCGTCTTCAAGAGATAAAGGACGAGATAACGGGATCAAAGAAAGAACTTGAGGATATTATAGAAAGGCCTGTGGAATATTTCGCATATCCATATGGGAGTATGAATGCGATCGGATTTTTTAGCAAAAGGGCTGCCAAAAATGCCGGATACAGATATGCTTTTTCTACACTTTGCGTAGATAACAGAAAGTATAAAGATCCATTTTTTTATCCCAGGATAACCGTAACATCGAATAATTACAAACAAATCCTGGAAATGATGTGAGGCTTTGACGTTGATAGATCATTCGGAAATAAAAGTAAGCGTAATAATACCGGTATATAATGCCAAAGCCTATTTACATGATTCTGTAAAGAGCGTGCTTAGCCAGACACATTCAAATGTTGAGGTGATCCTGGTGGATGATTGCTCCACGGATGGAACATGGGATGTTGAAGAAAAACTGGCTGAAGAAAATGAGAATGTCATTTTAGTTAAAAATGAGCAGAACAGCGGCCAAACATTGTCGCGTAATCACGGGATGAAATGCATCACAGGTGATTGGTTCATGTTTCTTGATGCTGATGATGAACTGGCCGGAGATTCAATAGAACAAATGCTTGCTGCAGGTCTTGAGGGCAATGCAGACATGGTGATGTGTGACTATCAAAATATATTTGCCGATGGAAGAACAGTTGACAATACAACCTCTATATCATCGGGAATTTTTGATGCAAAAGAGTTCTGCAAGCATATATTTAGCGAAATACCTTTAAACGTCTATTCATGTGTCGGAACCAAGCTATACAGAGCATCGTTTCTTGAAAAGAAAAGACCTACACCGGATTTTCCGCGTACCGGCGGAGATTTTATGTTCATTACCGATTCTCTGATGGCGGACCCTAAGGTTTATTATCTGAAAAAAGCTTTATACAAGTATTATGTGCGAAAAGGGTCTATTTCCAATTCATATCGTCCGAATATGTACAGCGATATGACAAAGACGCGAGCGGGGTTGTGGGAGCTTTTTGAAAAGTTCGGCATTAAGGAAGATCGTAAACTCGAATTGTCTAAGTTAAGATACGAGATAATATATATGGCTCTTTCCCAGGAAACATTTAAGAACAGATCCTATTCGGATTATCTGAATACTTATAATATGATCTTTCGGGAAACAGAGTCTCTTGAAGCAATCGGTTATCTGATCAAACACTCATCATCATTCCCTAAAAGGATGTATATCAGAATGTTCAGACATCCTTTTGTGCTGTACGGAATAATAAAACTTCGTCTGGCATTGACACAGAGGCGCTGACCGAATGAGAAATTGTGCTCCTATTATTCTGTTTGTGTATAACAGGCCCGAACATACTGAGAAGGTAATTGATGCCCTGAAACAGAACGAATTGTCCCGTGATAGCGACCTTTTTATATTCTCAGACAATTACAAAAATGAAAATTCAAAAGACCGGGTCAATCTTGTTAGAAATTATCTGAAAACCATATCCGGCTTTAAAAGTATAAATATCGTTGAACGGGATGTAAATTATGGCCTGAAAAGAAATATTTTGGAAGGTGTCACGGATATAATTGATCAATTTGGAAAGGCAATTGTTCTTGAAGATGATATTCAGGCAACGCCTTTTTTTCTTGATTATATGAATGATGCTCTTGACAGATATGAGGCAGAAAACGAAGTTATGGAAATATCGGCCTCTCACGAACAAATGGATATAGAAGGTCTTTCTGAATCCTTTTTCCTGAAGAAAGGTTTTTGCCATGGCTGGGCAACCTGGAAGAGAGCCTGGGATAAATATGACAAAGGATTAACTCCCAAAGAAATAATAGAGAGATTTGATCGTAATCAGAGGAAGGCATTTAATCTGAATGGAGCGAACTTTGAATTTGGCGAAGTGATAGATAATTATATAGGGAAGCTTGATACCTGGGCTGTTTTTTGGGATGCGGCGATATTTATGAATGACGGTTTGGTGTTGGTGCCCAGGGATAATGTTGCGGAAAACATAGGCTTTGATGGTACCGGAGAACACTGTCCTGATAATGGTCCGGGTGTGATTGCGGTTGCAACAAAAAAGATAGAATGCTTTCCTGAAACGATTGAAGAAGATGTGATTGCCATGAAGAGGTACGTTGATGGCTGCAAGTTAGGAAGGCCCGGTCTTTTTCACAGGATCTATTATTTGATCAGGTGGTCGGTGGAAAAACAGGTGAAAAGTATAAGCGATAGTGTAATCAGATAAAATGTGTGGAATACTTGGAAGTTATAAAAAATATATTGACGACAAAACCTTTGCAAATGCACTTGAATTGTTATCACACAGAGGACCCGATGGATATGGCATCTGGAAAGATGACCAAGGTTGTTGCTCCCTGGGACATAGAAGACTCAGTATTATTGATTTGTCCGATAAAGGAAAGCAACCAATGCTATCCTCGAGTGGAAGGTATGTGATTACGTATAATGGTGAGATATATAATTATCTCGAAGTACGTGATGAATTGATCTCGCATGGTTATGCTTTTCACAGTGAATCTGATACGGAAGTTTTCGTTAATGCGTATGAATTATGGGGAGTTGACTCATTTAACAAATTTAATGGCATGTGGGCGGCAGCTATATATGATACAAAGAACAAAGAGCTGATCCTCTGCAGGGACAGATTTGGTGTAAAACCTCTTTTTTATTGTAACAAATGTACAAATGGAGGGGTGCTTTTTGCCTCTGAAATGAAAGGGCTGATCCCTTTAATGGACAAGGTGACACCAAACGGAAGACTGTTAAATGATCCCGCTTATTTTATGTTCAGATACGAATATACAGATGAATGTTTGATTGAGGAAATATCAAGAGTAAATGCCGGACATTATATGGTCTTTTCTGATAGCGGGACTAAAGATGTCAGGTATTGGAATACATTGGATAATCTTGTCGATGTTCCACAGTCTTATGAAGAACAATGCATGAGATTCCGCGATTTGTTTCTTGATTCCTGTAAGATTCGTATGAGGAGTGATGTAAGTCTGGGAACTGCTTTATCCGGGGGACTTGATTCTTCTGCGACTATTTGCACGATGGCCAAACTTGCATCGGATGATATCAAAACCATTAACAAGGACTTCCAGCACGCATATATTGCTTCGTTTCCGGGTTCTGACCTTGATGAAACAAAATATGCCCATTGTGTAACTGATTATTTAAATATATCAAAAAGCGATATTGTTATTGATCCGGTGAAAGGTATTGAAGAACTTGACGATCAATTATACATGTTTGAGGAGATATATAACACTTCTCCGGTCCCGATGGTTCAGACATACAGAGCACTGAGAAGAGATGGAGTTTTGGTAACCCTTGACGGACATGGGGCAGACGAACTGCTCGGTGGATACAATTACACGGTTTCTTCCGCATTGCTGGATGTGGGCCCTTTTTCACGAGATTTGATAAATCTTGTTGATACAACTGACGGAATGAGCAATGCTGACATACATAGATCTTTTGCTGATTATCAAAAGATATACTGGAACTACAGGTTAAAACATGCTGCAAGGATTATCCTTGGAAGGGCTGATAACGATAAGATATATGACAAAGATAATATAAAGCAGCTAAAGAAACTTAGTCATATGAATCGAACATTATATAATGCTTTTCATGTTATTACGCTCCCTACTTTACTTAGAAACTATGACAGATACAGTATGATGAATGGTGTTGAGATACGAATGCCTTTTATGGACTATAGGCTTGTTTCATATTGTTTTTCGCTTGATCACAGAGCAAAAACTAAAAATGGCTACAGTAAATCAATAATCAGAGATTCTTTGAAAGATATTTTGCCAAATCTCATAGTTGAGAGGAAAAATAAGATTGGATTTAATACACCTATTCACGAATGGATGAGAGGTCCGTGGAAAGAATGGCTTATGGATATGGTTGAATCCTCGGAATTCATCAACAGTGACTATGGTGGGACCCAGTTAAAGCAAAAAATTGAAATGGCTGTTAAAAATGATGCCATGAGTTTTTATGATTCCGGTGAACTGTGGAAAAAACTTTCTCCCTATTTATGGGAAAAGTGTTTCTATAAAAGAGCGATAAGCAACAAGTAGAAAATATAAGGAAATGGTAATAGTAAGATTTCAAGGTGGGCTCGGTAATCAGATGTTTCAAAGAGCTTTCCTTGAGTCCATAAAAAAATATTCAAATGATGTTCGGGCTGACTTGTCCGAATTTAATGGCATTTCATATCATAATGGATATGAAATATCTTCTGTATTTGATGACAAATGTGAAACTGCAAAATGGTCCGATATAGCAAAATGTGCTAATTTCTTTCAGATACCGCATCATACTGTTATCGGCTCATATTTGAATTGTTATTTTCGTAATATGTTGAACTCAATGAGAAAGGGGAAATACAGAAAGCCGACACATATTTATGAAGATCAATTTTTAAAAATGACACAAGAAGAAATCATTGGATTGATCAATAGGTATCATTTGATTTACCTTGATGGTTGGTGGTTTGAAAAAAAAATATATGATTCGGTTGATCTCTCTCATATATTTGCATTTAGTGAAGTCGTAAAAGATAAATGTAAAGCATACAAGGATATGATTGAAAAAACAGAATCATGTTCTCTTCACATTCGGCTTGGAGATTATGTTAATAATAGTGTATTTGGTATTTTGGGTATGGATTATTATCATAAAGCCATTCAGTACATAAGAAATTTAGCTCCTGAAACGGTGTTTTATGTTTTTTCGGATGATATTGAGAGAGCAAAGGAGCAATTAGGTGAAACTGATGGGTTCGAGTATGTGGAAACAGTAGATAAGAATGATTCCGGAGTGGATATGTATCTTATGAGCTGTTGCAAGAACAATATAATAGCAAATTCAAGTTACAGCTTTTGGGGAGCAAAGTTGAACAGAAATACTGAAAAAACTGTCGTGGCTCCTGAGAGGTTTACTTCAAAACTTCGGTTTGATATTGCTATCGATGAAGGGTGGCATATTATATGATCCCTAAAACCATTCATTTTTGCTGGTTCGGAAAAAACAAAAAAAACGAACTGAATACAAACTGTATAAACAGTTGGAAAAAACATCTTAAAGGATATGAGTTCGTTGAATGGAATGAGGATAATTTCGATGTGACACATAATGGGTTTGCATCAGAAGCTTTTTCACGACATAAGTATGCTTTTGTATCGGATTATGCCAGATTGATGATTTTGAAGAGATTCGGCGGTATATATCTGGATACGGATGTCGAGGTTCTGAAAGATTTTGATCCACTTCTGGAAAATGATGGTTTTATTGGATTTGCCGATGCTGATCCGGCAAGTGATAAGTGGGAATTTAACACAGCCTGCATAGGCGCTTGTCCTAATAACCCCTGGATAGAATATTTATTGTCTTATTATGATGACAGGAAATTCAAAAGTGATGACGGAAGCTACAATACAACAACCAATTCACAGATTATTACAAAAATGTCATCGGATATGTTTGAAAAAAGGGATAGCGAACAGATGATGGGCATGGGAAACATCAGAATATTTCCAAGGGAATACTTTGATCCTTTTCATCCCGGAGAAGATAAGATGGTCATTACCGATAATACGTTTGCTATACATTGGCATGACTGCTCCTGGGGCAGACCTGCAAACAACCTTGAAAGAATATCCGGATTTGTACAGAGAAAAATGGACTTTTTTTCAGCCAAAAAAAGAATTGACAAATGAGTATTGCATATGAGTGATGATAAAGCATTCGGACTTCCAAAGGTATATGCATGTGTAAACTCTGATGAGAAAATAAGGGATAGAAGTTCATCCGGTGGAGTCTTCTTCCTGCTCGCGTGTTATGTCCTTGAAAATGGCGGTTTTGTTTTTGGAGCAGGGTTTGATGACAATTTTAATGTGGTTCATAAGTGTGTCAGCAATGTCGATGATCTTTATGACATAATGACAAGTAAATATGTGCAGAGCTCTGTTAAAGATGCTTATAGCAGAGTTTATGAACTTCTGAAGGAAGAAAAAAAAGTTCTCTTTACAGGAACACCATGTCAGATTCTAGGGCTTAATTCATATCTTTCCATAAAAGATGGCGGAAAGATGCGTGATGATCCGAACCTTTTGATGATGGAAATAATGTGCTTTGGGGTTCCAAGCCCTATGGTATGGAGAAGATATCTGGATGATCTGTCAAAAGGACGCAGAATTAAAAATGTAAGTTTCCGAAAAAAAATAAATGGAAGCGGAGTAAAGAACCTTCTTATTGATTTTGGAGATGAACAATATATTTCAAATTATAAAGATGACAAGTACTACAAAGCGTTTTCCGATGCTTTATCGTTGAGAAAATCATGTTATGAGTGTGATGCGAAGAAATCAAAAAGACCTTCAGATATTATTTTGGGTGATTTTTGGGGCATTGAGAGTATAAATACTAAGCTGGATTGTGAAAAAGGTGTAAGTGCTGTTGTTGTGAAAACTGCAAAGGGTTTAAATGCTTTTGAAAACATCTCGGATCATTTGATATATGAGGAGTATGGCCTTGGGGATGTTTTGAAACAAAACATATACTATAAGAAATCCGTACCATATAATAGCGGCAGGAGTCATTTCTTTGAATATTATAAATAATAAAGATAAATGCACAGGATGTGGAGCATGTGAGCAGATATGTCCTGCCAACGCTATTTTGATGTGCGAAAATAATGAAGGTTTTGCATATCCGATAGTATCGGAAGATAAATGTGTGAATTGCGGATTGTGTAAGAAGGCGTGTCCTATCAAGGGGAGGGTGGCAATAGTAACTCTTTTTACCGGAAATTATAATTATGGTGCGCAGTTACAAAATTATGCGGTACAGTATTATTTAAAACAACATTTTCTTGCGTGTGATACTCTTCAGGGATTTGCATATCCCCGGCCTGAGACCTTGTTTTTTTTTCGCGATGTTTGTCTGAAGATCTTTAACAGAATATTGGATAAAGCAAAATTTATAAGACTGAAAAAAAGATGCTTTACAGAGATTCGTTTCCATTATCTCCATTTCAGCAAGAAATGATAAACGTCGGACCAAAGGTAAATATTCGACATGTATCAGGTACAATAAATGATACATATGATCACTTTTGTGTAGGAAGCGATATTGTGTGGAACGGTTACAGTGATTACTTTTTCCTCCGGTTCTGCGATAAAGAAAAGAGAATATGCATGATCCCGTCCATGTGTACTGAGGATGCTCTTGAAGAAAAGCTTGATCTCAAAAAGTCTGTCACTTCGAATCTTATAGTCTTAAAACATAATCTTCAGGGCGGATTTTGGAAATTGTTTGAAAGAGGACTTGCCGGATTTGAAAATATTTGCGTAAGAGAAGACAGTTCTGCGATAATTGTCGAAAAATTGACAGGGAAAAAGTGTGAACGACTTCTTGATCCCACTTTACTGATTGATTCTGATGAGTGGTACAGGATAATGAAGAAACCTAAGAGTTTCAGTGAAAAAAAATATCTTTTGACGTATTTTTTTAAAGATCTGCCTGAAGAATCATTTGGGATTGTAAAACGATACGCTGATGAGGCAGGATTGATAATAGTGGATGTACTGAAAGATCTTGGGGATGGATTGAAGACTCGCCCTGAGGAATTCCTGTTTTGGATCTGTAATGCTGAGATCGTGCTCACCGACAGTTTTCACGGGACATGTTTTTCCATTATTTTCAGAAAAAAGTTCTATTCTTTTACAAATGGAAGAGAAAAATTTAAAGGAAATGGAAAGATAAACTCTCTGCTTAATATTTTTCACATGGTTGATCGCGTCAGAGATAGTTATATCAGTATGGATAATCTGGAAAAATGTCAAATTAATTATTCATCCACAGACGAAATACTGGTTGCAGAAAGAAAAAAAGCAACCGATTTTTTTGTGAATTGCGGACTGTTTAAATGATGATACGTAATAGAATTGGGAATGTAATAAAGATAATCAGGAAAGTATGTAATATGCTCACTTTGAAGCAGAAGAGGAATGGATTATTCTTCCTGATTCTCATTTTCTTTAATGCAGTACTGCAGACACTCGCGGTCGCGGCAGTTTCGCCTGTTATTAGTGCATCATTCCAACCGGATGCATTTAAAGACACTGCTATGGGTAGCATTTTGGTTGGCATTCTTCAAACGGATGACGTTACTACCATGATAATTGTCACCTGCGTTGTTGCAATTGTCCTTTATGTTCTGAAGGATGCTCTTTCTGTATATCAGGTTTATGTAAGTGCAAATTATTCATCGGATGTCAGAAGAAATCTTACCAATATAACTCTGCGAAGTTATATGAAACATCCTTATGAGTTTTTTCTCGGTTATAATACGGCTAATATAATCCGGGATGTTCAGAGCGATACTTCTGTCATCAGTTCGGTGATAAATAACGGATTGATGATCTTGGTGGAAATTCTTACTTCTCTATTCATTTTAGTATATATAATTTTGGTGGACTGGAAGATTGCGGTGTGTATGCTGATAGTTTCCGCAATTCTTTTTTTGTTTTTCTATAAGTTGTTCAAACCGATGCTGGGCCGGCTCGGGAGAGAATATCATCAGATGAAGGCTCAAAATCAGGATGTGCTGATGCAGGCTGTAGAAGGCATAAAAGAGGTTCAGGTTATGCATAAGCAATCTTATTTTATAAATAAGTATGAGACTCTCTTTGAAAAAATGAGATTGGCGGAAGTCAGGCTTTCTGTTGTTTCATCTTCTCCAACGTATGTTGTGGAAGGATTCTTTTTTGCTGTGATGATGTCATTTGTGTGTGTGAGGATCATTCTGACTCCGTCATATATTAATAATCTTCCTGTGTTGGCTTCTTTTGTTATGGCGGCCATCAGAGTTCTTCCTTCAATAGGAAGAGTAATGAGTAATTTTAGCAATATAGTATTTGCATTGCCTTCTGTGGATAAAATCCACGAAATAATGATGTCTAATAAAGAATATGATGATAATCATGTAATTGATGATGTGAACGATTCCAACAGTCAGACATTCGAAAAGGGGATTGTGTTGGAAAAAGTATGCTGGCATTATGCGGCATCAGAAGTAAATGTTTTAAATGATCTTGATATGACTATAAGAAGAGGTGAGACGGTGGGCATCATAGGACCGTCAGGTGCAGGAAAATCAACACTTGCTGATATTCTGCTCGGTTTGTATACTCCTCAGTTTGGAACAGTCAGAGTAGATGAAATGGATGTTGCAGAATATATCCGGAGCAATCCATATTCAATTGGTTATATCCCGCAGAGCATCTTTTTGATAGATGGAACAATTAGAGAAAATGTTGCTTTTGGAGTTGATAATGACCGGATTGATGATGACATGGTATGGGAGTCTCTGAAAAAAGCGCAGCTTGATGATTTTGTAAGAGGATCTAAAGACGGATTCAATACGATTGTCGGTGAACGTGGAGTGAAATTATCCGGCGGGCAAAGGCAAAGGATAGCAATTGCGAGAGCATTATACCGAAATCCGGAAATCCTCATAATGGATGAGGCTACATCCGCGCTTGATGGAGATACGGAGAAAGCGTTTATGGACTCTGTTGAGGCGTTGTACGGGTCTATGACTATGATCATTATAGCTCATCGTTTATCTACGATTAAAAAATGCGATGTTGTGTATGAGATAACTGATGGAAAAGCTGTTAAGATCGATAAGTCAGAATTGTTCAAGGAAGAAAATACATAAATGATTTGGTGCTGATATGAAAATAAAAGATGTAATAAAGAAGAATAAAACATTGGTGAAGTTTGCTCGTGCATACCGAAAGAGGTTCGGTATAACTAAATACTCAGAGGAAATGAATGAGTTTTGCAGGTTAAATAGGGAAATCTGGAAAAGCAGAAGAGTGAAAGGGACGGATGATGGAATTGTACTCGTTCATTTTTCAACTGATTTTCCCGGTTCATTTTGGCCCGCTATGAAAAGAGCTGAGGCTTTAAGAGAAAAATATGGGTATAAAATATGTGCGATATTAAATGGCTATTTTAAAAACAATAATAATATTTTTCGGATTATAGATAGTTTTTGTGTGGATGAAGTCATATATGAGGATGACCAGGTAAAAAAACAAAAAAACTATTTGAAAGAGAATACCGAACAGGCATTTAATCAATTGATTTCAGAAGTAGATAATATTGATGATTTTGTAGATTGGTGTTTGGACGATATTAAAATTGGCGATTTGATATATGATGCTATTGTGGCAAATCATGATATTGTTACAATAGATGATTTTGAATTGATATTGAAGGAGTATAAGCCAGATGTTATAGAGCTTTTTAATATATTTTTCTTTTACAGGTTTCTTTTTAGTCATATGTTAGTAAAGTCAGTGGTTGTGAGTGAAAACACATATGCAAGAGCGATTCTTGTAAGAATGGCTGTGAAAAACAGTCTTATAACTGTTTGTGCTAGTTCATATGCATGTACTGAGTATAATGAAAGTAATGTATACAGAACACCGTTTGCGTTGATAAACAAAATCTCGAAATCCGAGTTGATTGAACGTGTATCAACTGATCCTAAACTTGTGAATGCCAGCGAACAGTATTTTAATGATAGGTTAAATGGGCTTAATGATGCTTTTTGCAGTAAATTATCTTATGTGGATAAAAAGATATTAGCTAGGCCGGATTTGATACAACTTTTAGATATTAATCCCGAATACAATACTGTTTTGGTTGCACCACACTGCTTTTCTGATTGTATACATGGAGTTAAACATTGGGTTTTTAGGGATTATTATGAATGGTTAATATATACTTTGGAAGTATTGAAGAATGTTAAAGGAATTGATGTATTATTCAAACCACATCCTTATGCAATTCATTATGGTAAAGCAGAAGTGGATGCATTTGATTCGATAGTTGAAAAATATGATTTTATAAAAGTAATTCCTAACGAGCTCAGCACAACATCTGTTTTGGCAATAACTGATGTTGTGCTGACTGCCTGTGGGACTATTGCGTTGGAAGCGGCTTGTTTGGGAATTGAATCAATTAATGTGTGTGAACCGTATTATGGAGGATATGACTTGGTGAAGACAATAAAGGATAAAGTAAGTTATCATAATTATTTGAGCACACTTAATGAGGAACGAAAAGAAATCAGTTCTAATATAATGACTTTAGCAAAAATAGTTTTATATTTAGTAGTCAACTCGGAAATGGATGGAAACATTAATTTGGCTGAAGAACCCATAAGACCGGGTGATGATTTAGATTTGTTATTAAAACAGCAATATAATTATCTGAATTGTCGAATAGATGACGAAAGAAATGTAATAGATGACCAGTACAAACGATGGCTGGCATGATGAAAGTGAGAAAAGGTTTCAGCAAATGGAGATATTTGATTATTTCGACTTAATAAAAAGCATTGACCTCCCTAATAATGCAACAGTAGATCTCGCAATTGATTTGTTCAGCATATATAAGCACTGCACAACTAATGGATTGCATTTTGATCCGAATGATTTTCTAGACAATTTGATAGGTGAATTTGGTGAGAACGGTAATATTTTGATCCGAGCCTTCAATTGGGATTGGTGTCATGGCAGTGCGTTTGATATACGAAAAACGATCAGTCAGGCGGGGGCTCTTGGGACGATTGCATTAAAAAGAGACGATTTTATCAGAACAATGCATCCCATATACAGTTGGATGGTTTATGGACGCGATGCTGAAATGCTATCTCAAAAAAATTATAAAGAAGCTTTTTGCCAAAAGTCGATTTTTGCATGGGAAGAAGCCAATGATAATGCGTTTCAGGTAAATATCGGTGATTTGCAGTCAAACGGTATTACCCTCTTTCATTATATGGAAAAGAAAATGGAAGTTTCTTACAGGTATACAAAGGATTTTACCGGCGAATATATAGGATATGATGGAGAATGCAATTTAAAAACCTACTCTATGTATGTCAGAAATTTGGATTATGATATAAAGACAGATGATAATGTCTACAATAAAGAACTGATAAATAGTGGGATACTTCAAAAAAAAGAATATCAAGGGATTAATATTTCAGTATATAAAATAAAAGAATTGTGTTCGTTTTATGAGAAAGATTTTTTGAATAATATAACCCCGTCGGCAGTTACGATATCTCC
>ONTX01000336.1 GCA_900320825.1 uncultured Lachnospiraceae bacterium
CTTTTCAATTACGACCAAGGTCATCGGCGGGTTGGATATATTGCCAGTGTTGGTATAATAATCAGTCTTTTATAGTGATTGAGCCAAATTCATAATGAAAGTAGCTTTTTTCATAATTATCTGATTTTTGACAGAAAATATGCTATTATATGATTATACGAGCTACTCAAATAATACGTGAATGGAGAAAAAAGATGAATTATTTATGTATAGAAGAAACAAACGCGAAATATGGTCTGGAAACTGCAAATGAGAGATACATCATCTCTTCTTTGCTGAATCAGCTTGGAATTCCAAGAAATACCAACGGCTACAAATATCTTTTACATGTCATATTAAAAATAAATCAGATGGAGGATGTAAATGTGAAACTCACAACAGAATTGTATCCGCAAATCGCTGAAGAACTTCACTCGTCCACTTACAAAATAGAGCGAAGTCTGAGATATTCCATAGCGGTCGCATGGAATAGAAACAGGAAGGGGATAAAGAGTATTCTCGGATACTGTGATGACTACAAGCCATATTCAAGTGAATTTATATGGCTTGTAGCAGATAAGTACAGATTACTCAAAGAAAGAAACGAAATCACATTTAAGGTTTAATCGCCCAATTTCAAAAAGAGAGGTAAAAATGCAAGATTTACTTGAAATTGCAGTATGTGATGATAGCAACTTTGATCGATTTGTCATATCAGAGATGATCGATTGCTATTTTAAAGACAAGTCTTTTAAGTATCATGTTACAGAATACTGCAATGAAATTACTCTGATTGATGATATAGAGGAAAGTAATCGCTATGATATTATTTTTCTCGACATTTATTTGAATAGCCTTCTGGGCATTGAAGTTGCGAAGAAACTTCGTACCGGTGGCTATAACGGAAAAATTGTATTTCTGACTGCTTCGGACAAGTATGCGGTTGAAAGCTATGATGTCGATGCGGCAGGGTATTTGCTGAAGCCACATAATTATGAAAAATTTTGCGGTTTAATGAACAGGCTTCTCATTGGCAGACGTAAAAATTCGATCATAGTCAAAAAACGAAGCAGCGTGGAATATATCTCATATGATCACATTCGATACATTGAGAGTTCAAACACAAAATGTCTGATACATTGCAGTGACGGAAATGTTCATACTATTTACACCCGTCTGGATCTCATAGAGAATGATATTAATGATAAACGTTTTTTACGATGTCATAGAAGCTTTCTTGTGAACCTCTATTATGTGAGAAGTATGCATGACAATTTTATCATGGATAACGATGAAATTGTTCTGGTCAGAAAAAAGAGTATCAAGGATATAAGAGATATGTATCTTAATTATCATTTCAATGCTGTACATGCTGACAGAACTACAGATTCTACGGGAGTGTGATTGTATGAAACTAAGGGAATTTTATCATGTAATAGGTGAGGATTATGATCTTTTGCTCAGCAGGCTTCTGAGTTCAGAAAGAATCGAAACATATCTGACTGTTTTTTTCGATGATAATAATATGGAGGAGCTGAAAGAACAGATTTGCCATAATCAAATGCAATTAGCGATTGTTACCGCTCATACACTCAAAGGCGTGACTGCTACACTTGGGTTTGAACATTTAGCGACCGATTTATGCGAGCTGCATGGATTATTGAAAAAGAATGAAACGGAAAAAGCTGAAGTATTATGTCAGCATATAGCGGAAGCATATGAGCACATCCATCAGTTATGGTGTGCAATGCACAACAACATCTGTGAAACATAACGATCTAGTTGGTAAAGAAAGCTGAACAGGATGCATCTACATTAACTGTGACGATGTAACTACGGAACTGAAAATAGGCTTTAGAAAGTCATCTACGAAAAGGTCAAACACTGTCGTGCGGTTGTTCGTCTTGCAAGGCGCGGTTCAAAGTCCGTGCGGCTCCGGCATATACACATATATTCCATCCTCTATCCTAAACATGTTCCTTCGAACTACATACCCCCGAGTGCGTAGTCCCATTTTGCCCCCTGTGTATCTCAAAAAAGACACTTAACTTGTTTCCGAGAACATCAATACTCCGGAACAACATCATTCCTCTGTAACCGCCAACAACACCCTAACGTTGATTCGGCACTAAAAATGTGTTAAAATAGTTCCAAAGGGATTTACCCCGAAAGGAGCTGAGAATATGCCAACGATCAGAGAAGTA
>ONTX01000052.1 GCA_900320825.1 uncultured Lachnospiraceae bacterium
AAAAACAACAGGACGAGTTGTAGAGGTTCCAGTTGGTGACGCATTGCTTGGACGTGTCGTTAATGCGTTAGGTCAGCCAATCGATGGTAAAGGACCTATCGAAACAGATAAGTATCGTTTGATTGAGCGAGTAGCTCACGGTGTTATTGATAGAAAGTCTGTAGATACTCCTCTTCAGACAGGTATCAAGGCTATCGATTCTATGATTCCTATCGGTAGAGGTCAGCGAGAGTTGATCATCGGTGATAGACAGACAGGAAAGACAGCCATCGCTATCGATACTATTATCAACCAGAAGGGACAGGGCGTTAAGTGTATTTACGTAGCTATCGGCCAGAAGGCATCTACAGTTGCTACACTTGTAAAGACACTTGAAGAACACGGTGCGATGGATTACACAGTTGTAGTTTCAGCTTCAGCTAGTGAGCTTGCACCACTTCAGTACATCGCTCCTTATGCTGGTTGTGCTATGGGTGAAGAGTGGATGGAAAAAGGCGAAGATGCGCTGATCATTTATGATGATCTTTCAAAGCATGCTGCAGCTTATAGAACACTTTCACTTCTTCTTAAGAGACCACCAGGACGTGAAGCTTTCCCAGGAGATGTATTCTATCTCCATTCAAGACTTCTTGAGAGAGCGTCTCGTTTGAGTGAAGAGTTAGGTGCTGGTTCACTTACAGCTCTTCCAATTATTGAAACACAGGCTGGTGACGTATCAGCGTATATCCCTACAAACGTTATTTCTATTACAGATGGACAGATCTATCTGGAAACAGATGCGTTTAACGAAGGTTTCAGACCTGCTATCAATGCCGGTCTTTCAGTATCCCGAGTAGGTGGTGCTGCTCAGACTAAAGCTATGAAGAAGATTGCTGCTCCTATTCGAGTTGAGCTTGCTCAGTATCGAGAGCTTGCAGCTTTCGCACAGTTTGGTTCAGAGCTCGATAAGAGTACTGCTGAACAGCTTGCACAGGGTGAGAGAATTAGAGAAATGCTTAAACAGCCTCAGTATTCTCCACTTCCAGTTGAAAAGCAGGTTATGATTATCTATGCAGCTACAAAGAAATATCTGCTCGATATTCCTGTTGAAGATGTTCTCGCATTTGAGAATGCACTCTTCGAGCTCGTAGATACAAAGTATCCAGAAATAGCTAAATCTATTAAAGACGAAAAGGTTATCAATGAAGAAACTGAGAAGGCTTTGATTAAGGCTATTGAAGAATGTAAGAAATCATACAAATAACAGAGCGCATTAATGGTAGAGACCAAAAGGTGGTGAAGTACTCATGGCCTCAATGAGAGATATTAAACGTAGAAAAACCAGTATTTCTAGCACACAGCAGATTACAAAAGCTATGAAGCTAGTATCTACGGTCAAATTACAGCAGGCCAGAGCGCATGCCGAAGAGACGGATCCTTATTTCCAGAATATGTATAAAACAGTATCTTCACTGTTAAGTACTGCAGGTGAAATAAACAATCCATATCTTAAGAAGCAGGATTCACCGGTAAAAGCTGTTATTGCGATTTCCTCAAATAGAGGACTTGCCGGAGGATACAACAGTAACTTGGTTAAAGAAATCATGAATGCTGTTCCTAAGGAAAATGCGCTCATATACTCAATAGGACATAAGGGATCAGAAATTCTCACTGCTAGAGGATACGAAATGGGACCAGATTTCTCAGATGTAATCGAGTCACCTAAGTATGAAGATGCTATGGATATTTCTAGATCAATCCTTAAGGACTATGAGGAAGGCAAGATAGGTGAGATTTATCTCGCTTATACACATTTTAAAAACACTGTTTCACATGAACCACGTGTTATTAAATTATTACCTGTAGAATTACAGGCGGATGAAGGTCAGGATTCAGAGGAATATGTTCCAACAAAGAATGAAGTACCTATGAATTTTGAGCCAAGTCCAGAAGAAGCATTGGATCTGATCATTCCGAAGTATGTCACAAGCTTGCTTTATGGCGGACTCGTAGAGTCTGTAGCAAGTGAAAACGGCGCTAGAATGACAGCAATGGATTCTGCAACAAGCAATGCAGAAGAAATGATTGAAGACTTAACACTCAAATATAACAGAGCAAGACAGGGAAATATTACTCAGGAGCTGACAGAGATCATCGCCGGAGCATCTGCCTTGTCTTAAAGGAAGGGAGTGATATAACAGTATGGCTGAAAAAAATATTGGCAAAATCACTCAGGTCATCAGTGCCGTACTCGACATCAAATTTTCAGAAGGTAATCTTCCGGAAATTAATGATGCTATTAATATTCCAACCGCAGATGGTGGAGTACTAGTAGCAGAGGTCGCACAGCATCTGGGAGATAATGTTGTACGAGCCGTAGCTCTCGGTCCTACAGATGGACTAAAGCGTGGAATGGACGCTGAAGCTACAGGTGCACCTATTAAAGTACCAGTTGGTGAAAAAACACTGGGAAGAATGTTTAATGTACTTGGAAGACCTATCGATGAAAAACCTGCACCTGATGCAGAGGAACATCTTCCAATTCATAGACCAGCTCCAGCATTCGAAGAGCAGTCAACTTCAGAAGAAATGCTTGAGACAGGTATCAAGGTCGTAGATCTACTTTGTCCATACCAGAAGGGTGGAAAGATCGGTCTATTCGGTGGTGCCGGAGTAGGAAAGACAGTACTTATCCAGGAGCTTATTCACAACGTAGCTACTGAGCACGGTGGATATTCTGTATTCACAGGTGTAGGTGAGCGTACTCGTGAAGGTAACGATTTGTACTATGAAATGGCAGAATCAGGAGTTATTGATAAGACTTGCATGGTATTCGGTCAGATGAACGAACCACCTGGAGCACGTATGAGAGTTGCTCTTACAGGTCTTACAATGGCTGAGTATTTCCGTGATTATTCAGGAAAAGACGTACTTCTGTTCATTGATAATATCTTCCGTTTCACACAGGCTGGTTCAGAAGTTTCAGCGCTTCTTGGACGTATGCCTTCAGCCGTAGGTTACCAGCCTACACTTCAGACTGAGATGGGTGCTCTTCAGGAGAGGATCACATCCACCAAGAACGGATCTATTACATCCGTACAGGCTGTATACGTTCCCGCGGATGACCTTACAGACCCTGCACCTGCAACAACATTTGCACACCTTGATGCAACCACCGTTCTTTCAAGAAGCATCGTTGAGCTCGGTATTTATCCGGCAGTTGATCCTCTTGAGTCCACCTCCAGGATCCTTGATCCCAGGATCGTTGGTGAGGAGCATTATAAGACTGCCCGCGGAGTTCAGGAGATACTTCAGAGATATAAGGAACTTCAGGACATCATCGCCATCCTTGGTATGGATGAACTTTCTGAGGAAGATAAGATCGTCGTTTCAAGAGCACGTAAAGTTCAGAGATTCCTTTCACAGCCTTTCTTCGTAGCCGGCCAGTTTACCGGTCTCGAAGGAAAATATGTACCTATCGACGAAACCATTCGCGGATTCAAAGAGATACTTGAAGGAAAGCATGATGAGATTCCCGAGAGCTATTTCCTCAGCAAGGGTTCCATCGATGATGTAGTTGCTGCGTATAACGAGAAGAAGTAAGGAGTCATACTTATATGGCTAAATTCAAACTTACCATCACAACACCTGAGAGAGTATTTTACGAAGGTGATGTGGATATGGTAGAAATGAATACAACTGAAGGTGAGATCGGATGCTATCCGGGACATATTCCTCTTACGGTAATAGTTAAACCGGGTATCCTCACGATACATGAAGGCGATGAGATCAAGTATGCCGCCCTTCATTCCGGATTTGCGGAGATCCTTCCGGATTCGTTCAGTATTCTTGCAGAAGCGGTTGAGTGGCCCGATGAGATCGATGAGGAAAGAGCCAAAGCTGCCATGGAGAGAGCTAAAAAGAGGCTTGAGAGCAAGACCGACGATCTTGATATGTCCAAGGAAGAACTTGCACTTCAGCGAGCAATGACAAGGATTAATGCGATCAAGTAATACAGTATTTATTTTAAAAAAATTCCGCGGTCTGACGTACAGATCGCGGTTTTTTCGCGAATAGCAACATAAATGAAGAAGATCATCATTAAAACAGTTGCATATATTTTTACATTTATCATTTTTCTTCTGATATTCGGAAAACTCATGAGCCGCAATCAGGTGAATATGACTTTTGATATGGATCCGGCATCACAGCCGGTCGTTTATATGTCCATAGGGGATATCAGATATAATATGTTGCGCGGCTATTCGGACGAGCGTGATATTTCATATATGCGTGATTCATTGACATATCTGGATTCTGACAGAAGTGTCAGGGTTACCATCGATACTTTCGGAGAAAAAGTATCGGAGATAAAATATGTTCTCCGAAATATCGAAGACGACAGACTCATTGAAGAAGGAAACCTTGATTACGACTTTAACAGGATAGGTAATCTTGAAGGAATACTTTCATTAAAAGATCTGATGGTAAGCGGTGCCCAGTACTGCCTTGCTTTTAATATGACTCTTGAAGACGGACGCCTGATATATTATTACACCAGAGTAATGTCGGGGGATCATGATCTTGCATACAACCAGGTATCATATGCCCGCTTTTTTCATGACTGTCTTCTTGATAAAAACGAAGCTGAAAAGATCAAAAAGCATCTTGAGACAAATTCCTCACTTAATGATAATTCCACATTTGCTTACGTTAACATTCATTCATCATTTTCCCAGATAACATACGGTGACCTGGAGGTTGAGGAGTATGGTGAACCTGCGGTCACGCTTATAGAACAGAGCGGACAGGACGCATGTATAGGAATCGATTATATGCTGCGTTCGGGGTTTGGCAGCAACTTAAGGGCGTATCATGCCCATGAAGCCATTACCGTAAGATATACAGAGAAAAGTGTTTATATCATGTCATATGAAAGAACAATGGAGGAGATCACAAATCCCCTTAATATGTGTGTTAATGACAAGATAGTTCTTGGTATAGCGGATGAAGATCCGGAAATGATGGAGAGCGAAAACGGTGAGAGCGTAGCCTTTGTATCCGGAGGAAGGCTGTTTTCATATAACGAAGGAAGCGGACGTTTTGCCTGCGCATACAGTTTTTATGATTTCGGTAGTTTTGACGTAAGAAATATCTGCGGAAAACACGGTATCAGGATCCTTGACATAGATGATGAAGGAAATATGATATTTGCCGTCTACGGATATATGAACAGAGGAACCCACGAAGGAGATGTGGGAATAGGCATCTATTCATACGAAGATTCCATCAATTCCATCAGTGAGATACTGTATATCCCATACGAAAAATCCGAAGAGATACTCATGGAGGAAATGAGCAGGCTTCTGTATATGAATGACAGCCACCATATGTATTTTACTCTGGAGAATTCCGTTTACAGAGTCGACAGTGATGAAAAGACCGTTCGTACCACGGGAATGTTCTGGTCGGGAGATACTCTTCAGACCAGTAAAAACCAGAGACTCATCGTTACCATGGGGGATGATGTTAATATTCCCAATACATATCTTACGGTTACGGATCTTGAGTCGGAGAATTCCGTTACCATATCCGGCGGCCCCGGGGAATATGTCAGGTTCCTGGGATTTATCGGAGAGGACATGGTTTACGGAATTGCAAAACAGCAGGATGTTGTTTATGAGACCAGCGGAAATCTGCGCTTCCCCATGTACAGGATCTGTATCTGTGACGGAACCGGAATGCTTTTGAAATACTACGAAAAAGAAGGTTACTATGTTTCGGATATAGATATCAGGGATTCCCAGATCATCCTTTCAAGGCTGACAGGAACTGACGGTGTTTACAGAAGTGCTCCCGAAGATACCATAATGTCCAATTCGGAAAGCGAAAGCGGAAGAAATACGGTATCTGTCGCGGTTATTGATAAGTACGAAAGATACGTCCAGATTCAGACCAAGAGTCCCATAAGTTCTTCTAAGCTGAGGGTTACCACTCCCGGTGAACTGATAACGGAAGAAGTGGTGAAATTACAGCCTGAACTCACGGGGGTCAACGACAGATTTTACGCATATGATATGCAGGGAGGCTGCAGGATATTTGTCACGGAATCCGCCGCAATTTCCTATGCTTTTGCCGCAGGCGGTGTTGCCGTAGAAGAAAGCGGTAATATACTCTGGAAATTTGCAGCCAAAAAACAGGTCAATCAGATAATGGAAATAACCGCCGCGGATGTGGGTGAGGGAGAAACACCCCTTAGTGTGTGTATGGATGAAATGATGCGCTATGAGGGGATAATAAGGAATTCGGAAGTTCTTCTTGCCGGGGGAGATTCGATAGAATATATTCTTTCGGATAATATGGAGAATGTGAAGGTATTGGATCTTAGCGGATGCGACATAGATCAGCTGTATTTTTACCTTGATAACGACATTCCTGTTCTGGCAATACTTCAGTCGGATACCGCCGTGCTCATAACGGGACACAACGAAAAAGAGCTGGTGCTTATGGATCCGGCCTCGGGAGAACTTGTCAAAAAGGATATCACTTCCATGGAAGAACTGTTCGAAAGAAGCGGAAACCAGTTCATCACCTATGCTTATTCGGGATCCGAAATATGGGCAAAAAAGACGGCATCATAAAAAAGGCCCGGGGTCATTCCCCGGGCATAAATATTTTTTTACGGAACGGAAACAGTGAGTTGTAGAGAACAAGTCCGATGAAGTAACAGCTTATGATCTCGCCGGCACCGACAGTCATCATGAAGAACCATATGGAACCTTCAAACATATAAACATAAGAAAGTATGAAGGGAACTATTATGGTGTTTGAAAGTACGGGAGGAAGGGGACACAGTAATGTAGATATCTTATCTTTCCTGACGATCCATTTTTTATCCCTGTATGA
>ONTX01000087.1 GCA_900320825.1 uncultured Lachnospiraceae bacterium
AATGGTTTGAATCTGTTTGATGCACGAAAGAATCTATTGCCTGATACTGACCCTCGAAAGTACGAACGGCTGCACCTAATCGAGGATCCTGACTATTATTTCGGTATGCAGCTGGAAGCAAGCTTTACGCAGACACCGAATGGTAAGGACGACTGGGGACATGATATCATCTTTGAGTTCACAGGTGACGATGACTTTTGGTTGTACGTTGATGGCGAGCTTATCATCGACCTCGGCGGTATTCACTCGGCGGTCGGAGGCAGTGTAAACTTCGCAACAGGCGAGATCAAAATGGAAAAAATGGAGGATACCAACCTGCGTGATCGTCTTGTAAGCAATTATCGTGCAAGAGGTATGTCGGATGCTGCTATCATCGAAGAACTGAAAAATCATTTTGAATACGATCATTCAAAAGAGAATCCTGCAATCAGCGATTTTAAGACTGTGTTCAAGGACTACACCAGTCATTCCATGAAGATCTTCTATATGGAGCGTGGTGCAGGTGCATCGAATCTGCATATGCGATTCAACCTGAACTACGTAACGCCTGGTGATGTGGTTCTGACCAAGGAACTGACAGGTTCGGATGATGTGGATTTTGAGATGGTGGAATATCCTTTCCAGATCTGGTACAGTGAGGAGCCTAAGACACAGGATGGTCAAATAACCAGTCCGAAGCTTTTAAAGGATGAAGATGAGTATATTTATGTAAAGTATCAGAATTCCACAAGAGATGTTATCTTCATGGAGCAATATACACCACCCGGAAGTACCACGGAGTATGAAAATGTTTTTTTCATTAATCCGCATCAAAGTGTTGAGATCCATTTCCCGAAGGACACAACATATTACCAGATAGTTGAATGCGGTATTAATTCGGAAGTGTATGAACATGTACTGGTCAATGGTGAGGAGGCTGATGGTGAAATTGCCACAGCAACGAGCAGTCCACTGCCGGAAAGAAAAACGTTCAAGTCATCGTGGAGCAGTGTTTCAGACAGAACCAATGTCGTTATTACGAATCAGGTCAGCCCGAATGCACTGCGTTCGCTGCGCTTCCAGAAGAAGCTGTATGATTCAAATTATACGAAAGACATGAGTGAAGAAGACGCAAAAACTCATGAAATCACAGCAGAACAGGATCCGACGACATTTTCATTCCGTTTGTATCTTTCAAACGGCATTACAGATGAACTGAATCTGACAAATATGTTAAAGTATCGAGTAATGGACCCGGAAGGATATTATTGCTGCTGGAATAGTGAGACAGGCATGCTCGAGAAATCTGATCCAAACGCTAATGATCTATATTTGCAAGAAGCTTTAGGTAAGCTTGATTCTTTGAAAGAGGAGGGTAAGATCACAGAAACTGAAAAAATTAAATATAGAAACTATCTGCTTAGTCCACATAACACAGAGTCATTAAATTTGGCTCTTGCCGACATAAAAACCTTCGGAAACAATAACAATACTAATTCTGAAACACCAGATTCTCCAAGTTCTCAAGAAACCGAAGATCAGTCTATCATCGACGCTCGGTCTATCATTAAAGAAGCATTATTGTATCCTATCACATTTGAGACGTCCATTAACGGACAGATCTCAGAGATCCGTGCATGGTATACGGTGGAAGTACCGAATCTTCCTGTAGGCGTTCTTTTTAAGGTTGAAGAAAGGGATTCTGAGTCGGAGCGCCCACTTGGATATGACCGAGTTCAATACCAAAGGGTTGAAGGCACCTATATTACGGTAGCAGAAGGTCAGACCGAAGATAAGGCACTTGAAAACGTTGGCCTGATCCGTGCAAGCGAAAGTCCGCAGATGAATGTCATCAATCAGCGCGGCTATGAGGTACAGGGCAAGAAGGTCTGGAGTGATGTGGATTTCGCATTAGGTCACGATGATATCTATACGGCACTGTATATCAAAAACGGCAATTCCTATACATTGGCACCGGCTGATGTGCATCCTGTCAGAAGGATGTCTGCACCTGATACGGCAGTCCGCTATTTCATGAAGACCCTTGTGCAAGGAAAATCGATCACGGATTATGAGATCTTTGAGGTGAAGCTGACAGGAGCCTATTCTGTTGATGAGAACGGTTATGTGACTGTTAACGGTGACGATATCGAGATCATCTCAGAGGAAAAAGATAATGGCGGCTTTGCATCGGTTCATGCAACTGACAGAGCCAGTGTGAACGATACAAACGGAATCGTTTTTGATGATGCTCATCTTGAATTCCTCGATACAGATCATGAAAGTCACTGGTCAAGAGAGATCCAGTTTGACAGCGGTGTACAGCTCTATGGCGACGAAACTGATATTAAGGCTGACAGTTTTCCGGCAAAGTTCCACGGCGCAGAATATCTGCGTACCGCCAATGCTTCCTCTGGGTATGACAACGATCTCTGTACATTTACTGCGAATGCGGAAGCTGAGATCTATGTTGCAATGGATTCTGCTATCGAAACAGTTCCGGATTGGTTGCAGGAACAGAAATGGACGAAAACGGAAGATATCATTACAGCGAGTGACGGTACCAGATTTACGGTATATAAAAAGAATGTCGGCCAAAATGGTTCTCTTACACTTGGCAAAAACGGCGGAACAGCCCTAAACAAAAACTATTTTGTACTGGCAGCACCGATCTACAGTTATCAGACAGGTTACACGAGAGGAAATGAAGTCAATACCGTAACGATCAATGACAAAACTTTCTCTGCCCGGGCAGACACAATCAGCAATACCCGTCAAGGCGGTATCGTAATCAACCTCTTTAAAATGGGCACAAGAGATGAAGCTAATAATAAGTGGGGCGACCCGTTGGAAGGCGGTGTATTCACGCTGAAAAAAGGGGACGAACTGATCGGCTCCTATACTTCCGATGCGAACGGTAAAGTCACGATCATGTACAGCTTTGAACCTGAAACGCCTTATACTCTGACACAGGTAACAGCACCTGGAACTTATATCGGACTTCCAAAACCTGTCACTTTCACGATCGGAAACGGTGATGATCCTGATATTACAGTTTCAGGCAATAAC
>ONTX01000029.1 GCA_900320825.1 uncultured Lachnospiraceae bacterium
GGCTTTTTATTTCTGGGTATAATCAATAAATGAGATCGTAAGATCGGAATACCCCTTAACACCATCAACAGTGGCATTTCCGGTGTACTCCCACATTGCAAAAGCATAAGGATAATCCGGAAGATCCCCGTGGTTATCAAGCCATATATCCACATCAGAGAATTTTGACAGATCTATCTCTTTTATCAGAAATTCCTTATCCGCTCTTATAATGCAGTTAAATCCGCCGTTTTTAATCTCATCGCACAAGGTCCTCAGGATCTCCGTCTTCTCCGCCTTAGTCAGTTCCTCGATCCTTGAGGTATCATTATCCACAAATCCGATATCGACACATAAAGGGTATGCAATCTTATAGTCTGTAACCGCTGTCTTTAATATATTGGCCTCTTCTATTGCTTCCTCAAGGGTTACAGCCTGTGATGTAAAGTAAAGACCGATATTAAGCCCTGCCTGATTCGCCCTGGAAAGATTATCCGCAAAATAATCATCAAAAGTAACCGTTCCGGTGCCGTAACCTCTGACACCGACCCTGAGCATGACAAAATCGATACCGTTATTCTTCAGTTTGTTAAAATCAACGTAATCGTCATATTTATCCACCCTCATTCCAAGGTAGGATACTTTTTTCCCGTCAATGTAATAAGACATCCTGTCGGACTGAAGGACAAGGTTTGAATAGTCATAATCACTCTTGGGAAGATAGGGAGTAATGGTTACCCATTCCTCTTTGCCGTTTCTGAGTTTGACCAGAGTATGTTTTCCGTCCTTGGCTTCGGGAGGAAGATCATCGTCTTCTTCCGGCTCAACAGGCTTTTCTTCATCTTCCGGTTTTACTGCATCTTCCTCTTCCCCTTCTTTTTCCTCGGGATACATATCCCAAAAATCAAGATCACCGGGTTTCACCTCAGATGGAGCAGCCTCCTCTTCCACAATGACATTGCTGGTCACAGGCTCCTCTGCTGTTTGGACGCTTCCGTGATGGGCAGGTTTTCTGTTGGACAAAAGGACCACAACGATTATAAACAGAATGAAAAACGCAGTAACTGCCATGGCGGCAGCTAACTGCGGTGAAATACTGTTTTTATCATTGTCTCCGGGAAGATTCATGTTATTGTTCATGAGTTACCCTCAGGTCAGATAATAGCTTTCTTAGGACATTTCTGGACGCAGATTCCGCATCCCACGCACTTTTCCTGATCGATACGTGCAAGATTATTCTCAAATACTATAGCATCCTTGGGACAGTTCTTGGCACAAAGGCTGCAACCGATACATCCTACCTGACATACTTTCATTACTTCAGGTCCCTTGGAATGGGAAGAACACTTAACAAAATGTTTTGCATCATAAGGAACAAGACTGATAAGGTGTCTGGGACATGCAGCGACACATTTACCGCAGGCTTTACATGCATCCTTATCAACAAGTGCAATTCCGTTAACTATATGAATTGCATCAAAAGGACATACGGATACGCAGGTACCTCCTCCAAGGCAGCCTTCCCTGCAGCCTTTTGGGCCGCCTGCAGGTGCAACATTCATCATCCTGCAATCGGTGGGTCCGGAATAATCAGAGATATCGGAAGCTTTTTCACAGTCTCCGGCACAGGCTACAAAAGCACACATTCTTACGTTCTCACCTGCAGCCTTACCCATGATGGCCGCAACCTTTTCTCCAACCTCTGCACCGCCTACAGGGCAAGCATTTACGGGTGCTTCACCCTTAACGATGGCAGAAGCAAGTCCGGAACAACCGGGATAACCGCATCCGCCGCAGTTGTTTCCGGGAAGAGCTGCAAGAACCTTTTCTTCTCTTTCATCTGTTTCTACTTTAAATGCAATACCTGCAACACCAAGGAATATTCCGACAAATATTCCAACACATGCGGTAAATATTGCAGCTGCCAGGATCAAATTCATATCTTAAAATCCTCCGAAAATATCATGCAAACAGGCTCATCAAAGTATTCCCGAAAAACCCCAGAATGCTATAGCCATAAGACCTGCAGTAAGGAGTACAATAGGCATTCCCTTAAAAGGAGCGGGAACAGAATCGTTATATTCCATCCTCTCTCTGATACCTGCAAGGATCACAATGGCAACAGTGAATCCGATGGCAGTACCGAGACCATTAAGAATACCTGTTCCGACGCCATAGTTTTTCTGAACATTGCTTACCGCAACTCCCAGCACGGCACAGTTGGTAGTGATAAGAGGAAGATATACACCCAGCGCCTGATAAAGGGAAGGAACGGCTTTCCTCAAAAACATTTCAACAAACTGTACAAGAGCAGCTATAACGAGAATAAAAACAATGGTCTGAAGATAAGTCAGATCAAAAGGTACAAGAATAAATCTGTAAAGCAAACCGGCAACGGCACTTGCAAGAGTGATGACGAAAATTACCGCAACTCCCATGCCCGCAGCAGTCTTTATCTTCTTGGACACGCCAAGGAAGGGACAAAGCCCCAAAAACTGGCTCAGTACAACATTGGAAACAAGAGATGAGCCGACAAGAAGCAATAACATATCTTTTATACTTTCCATTATCTTCTCCTCTTCTTTCCTTTTTTCTTACCCGATGATTTATCTGAAGGCCTGTCTGCTATTATATCGTTTGTTACCGGCTTACTTTCAGGTTCCTGATACTCTCCCGGGTCGGATCCTTCATCATATTCTTCTTTCTTTTCCTTAGCTGCGGTATTAAAAGAATTCTCAGGCTTTGAGCAAAAATTCTTCTCTGCACACCTTGCACATCCGGCACCGCATCCCGAACCTATCTTGGAAACATCCTTACCTTTAGCTGCCATTTTTGCTTTGATGGCATTTTGAATCGCAACAAGAAAGGCAAGGACGAAAAACGCACCGGGAGCAAGAACAAAGATGGTAACACCGTAGTCTTCGGGGAATACCTGCATTCCAAAGAACGAACCGCTTCCTATAAATTCCCTGAACATACCAAGGAGCGTAAGAGCTATGGTAAATCCAAGTCCCATTCCCACACCGTCGAAAAACGATACGATGGCGGGATTATGGTATGCAAAGCTCTCTGCACGTCCGAGAATGATACAGTTAACAACTATAAGGGGAATATATATTCCCAGGGATGCATTAAGGGAAGGCAGATATGCTTCCAAAAGTAGCTGTACCATAGTAACAAAGGATGCAACTATAACGATGAAAGCAGGAATCCTTACCTTGTCCGGAATGATCTTTCTCAAAAGAGAAATGAACAGGTTGCTGAGTGCAAGAACCGCCGCAGTTGTAAGACCCATACCGAGACCATTGACGGCAGATGTGGTAACCGCAAGTGTGGGGCACATACCAAGGGTTAAGACAAATGTGGGATTTTCTTTGATTATGCCGTTATAAAGGCGCTCAAAACATTTATTCATGATGCGCCTCCTTCCGCATTAATGATACCGCTGACATCCAGTGCGGCATTTACCATATTAACAAATGCTGTGGTTGTTATCGTTGCTCCGCTTATGGCATCGATCTCACTTTCGGATGTACTGCCGGTCTTGGTAAACGTAATATGATCCGTATTTATATTGTGGAGCTGGGGAACCAGAACGGAATCAGCTTTCATTCCAAGTCCTGCGGTCTCTGATATCTCAAGTATGGAAACACCTCTGAGAGTGCCGTCTGTTGTAACACCGCACATGACCTTGATATCCCCGCCATAGCCCTCAGCAGAGGTAACTTCGATGGCATAACCGATACGATTACCGCCATCATCAAGTGCGTAATAAATATTTCCGATGCTTATGCCGTTATCAAATGAGAGTGCTCCAAGCTGGTCCTTAATACCCTCTTCGGCGTCCATAAAATCCGATACATGGGCAAAGCCTTCTTCATCGGGGAATACGGCATTACAGCTTTTTACAACGGCTGCCTGCTTCTGCTGCTTTATGGGCTCAGACGTGATCTCATGAACAGCTCCCAGTGCAAGTCCCGCAAAAAGAGTTATCACAAGGAGGATCAAAGCATCTTTTAATGCATTCTTAATATCTGCATTCATTACTTTTTACCTCCTTTTCTGAATTCGGAAGGACTGACCCCGAAAGGAACGGGAACAGTGAATTTATCGATAAGGGGAACTATACAGTTTCCGAGGATGATGGCATAGGAAACACCTTCGGCAGAGGGACCGAAGAGTCTGAAAATACCGGTCATGATCCCAAGGAAGATTCCGAATACTACCTGTCCCTTTTTTGAAACAGGTCTTGTGACATAATCGGTTGCCATAAAGAAAGCACCCAGCATCAGACCACCACCTGCCAGATGTGCGGATATAAATGCCGGATCAAAACCATGGGAACCGAAAAGACAGACAAACACGATAAATGAAAGTATATAACTTCCGGGGATCCAAAGATCGATCACTCCGGTAAGTATGAGGAGTGCAGCTCCTATCAGAAGCATAAGTACACTTGTCTCTCCGATGGTACCGGGTATGGAGCCGAAGAACATATCTTTAACATTAACAGCTCCGCCGCTTTTAAGAACAGCAAGAGGTGTAGCACCGGTATATGCATCAGTTGCAAAATCGGTCATTGCGGAAGGGAATGAAATTATAAGAAAACATCTGCCGGCAAGTGCTGGGTTCATAAAATTCTTACCAAGGCCGCCGAAAAGCTCTCTTACAACAACGATGGCAAATACACATCCCAGAGCAGCCTGCCAGAGTGGAATGGAAACCGGAAGGTTAAGTGCGATCAAAAGGCCTGTAACGCAGGCTGAAAAATCGCTTATCCTAATCTTCTTTTTCAGGATCAGTTCCATTACCAGTTCGGATAATACGCAGGTAACGATACAGCAAAGTGTTACAAGAAGGGCTCTGGGGCCGAAATTGTAGATTCCGTAACCAAGTGCCGGAACAAGGGATAATATCACGGTAAACATTATCAGCCTTGTATCTGCAGCGCTTCTGATATGTGGATTTGATGATACCTTAGGGAGACTCATTATTTTTTCCTATTCGCTAATTCCTGTTTTCTCATGGTTTTTATGTTCTGGGTAAGGGGCTTCTTGGCAGGGCATACAAATGAACAGCAGCCGCACTCGCAGCACTCCATACCTCCGTTTGCAACAAAGCTTTCATTATCAAAATGTTCGACCATATCAGAAAGCCTGCCGGGTACAAGCCCTGCGGGACAAGCATATGTGCATCTCGAGCAGTTGATACAGGCGCTTGTTTCAGATGTCGATACGGGATCCTCAAGAAACGCAAGGAGAGCGGTTGAGGTCTTGGTAACAGGAACATCCGTTGAAACCATGGCAAATCCCATCATGGGACCGCCGCATATGATCTTGGCAGGTTCTGCCTTGAATCCGCCGTTTCTCTCTATCAGTTCACTGTATGTCATTCCGCAGGGAACCCTGTAATTTCTCGGATCCTTTACTGCATCACCGGTAACGGTGATGATCCTCTCCATAAGAGGCTTACCGTTAACTACTGCATTATATATGGCACAGATGGTATCTACGTTATTGACAATACATCCCACATCAGCGGGAAGCATCTTGGAATTAACCTTGCGTCCCGTTGTTGCATAGATGAGCATTCTCTCAGCACCCTGGGGATACTTTGTCTTAAGCTCCTTGACGCTGATGATGTTATCCTTCTTAATAAGCCTTTTCAGATGACCTATGCATTCAGGCTTATTATCTTCAACAGCCAGGATGCCGTGAGCGTCTTCAAAAAGGCTGAGCATTATACGAAGGCCTTCAACAAGTTCGTCTCCGTTTTCTATCATCCTCCTGTAATCCGAAGTAAGATAGGGCTCACACTCTGCACAGTTGGCAATGATATAATCAATGGCCGAAGGATCTTTGGGTGAAAGCTTTACTGCAGTGGGAAATCCCGCACCACCCATACCGACTATGCCGGCTTTGGTGATCCTTGAAATGATCTCCTCACGGGAAAGATGCCTCCAGTCATCGCACGCATCATACTCTACCTCATTATAGAGGCCGTCATTTTCAATGATGATGCTCTCAACCATATCTCCGGTTGCGACTCTTCTCTTCTCAATATTCTTAACTTTTCCGGACACGGAAGAATAAACAGGAGCCGAAACAAAACCGCCGGCCTCTGCTATCATCTGTCCTCTGAGCACGGCATCGCCTTTTGCAACTATAGGCTTTGCGGGAGCTCCGATATGCTGACTTAAGGGAAAAATTAATTCTTCTGAAGGGTGTGCATCGATAATAGATTTGCTTTTTGAAAGATCTTTGCCGTCATACGGATGTATTCCGCCGACGAATGAAAATTTAGCCATTTTCGTTTCCCCGTATATGTTTTTCAACTATATAAATATACTCCAAAAATCCCAATTTTTCCATCCCAATATGATATAATATGAAATAGCTTTTCATAAGGAGAATGATATGAAAACTGCCGAGCAGACACTTGAAGAATACAAAGCAGCATATGATCTGAGCTATATCGCAGATGTATCAAAAGTCCTGTTTATAGATATCGAAACTACCGGATTTACCGCAAGATCATCTTCGCTGTATCTTATCGGATGTGCATATTTTTCCGAAGGCTGTTGGAGGACCAAACAGTGGTTTTCAGAGACCTACGAAGATGAAAGATATATCATCGAGGCTTTCTTTGATTTCGCAAAGCGCGGAGAATATACGACACTGATACACTTTAACGGCAATCAGTTCGATCTCCCCTATCTTACCCAGAAGATCGAAAGTTATGAACTGGACCTTTCATTAAGCAATTTCGAGGGAATAGATCTTTACAAGAGGATAAGTCCCTTAAAGCACCTGCTTGGTCTTACATCCTTGAAACAGAAATCAGTGGAAAAATTCCTTGATATTGAAAGAGCCGATGTTTTTTCAGGCGGCGATCTTATCGGCATTTATCACGACTATGTAAAAAATCCTTCGGAATTTGCCTGCAACTCTCTTCTTTTACACAATGAGGACGATATCAAGGGCATGATAAGGATCCTGCCCATGCTCTCCTACTGTGACCTTGTTTCCGGAAGATTCAGGGTAAGTAAGGTACACGCAGATACATACAAGGATTATAACGGCCAGACCCAGAGTGAGATCATCATGAGCATTGCACTGGATCAGCCTATTCCCAAATCCGTTGCGGCATTCGCCCACAGCTGCTATATCAAAGCTGAAGGAAACGAAGCTACGGTAAAGGTTCCCATCTACAACGAAGAGATGAAATATTTCTATGCCGGATACCAGGATTACTACTATCTTCCGGAAGAGGATACGGCCCTTCACAAATCCGTTGCCACATTCGTGGATAAGGATCACAGAACCCAGGCAACCGCAGCAACTTGTTATACAAGAAAAGTTTCTTCATATCTTCCCCAGTGGGACTCTGTGTTTGAACCATTGTTCAGAAGGGAATACAAGAGCACAGACCAGTTCTTTGAACTGACAGACGATCTGAAAAGGGACAGAAACGCTTTCAATAAATATGCGTGCCATGTGATACAGATGCTGGCATCAACATACTAAATCACAAAATATAAAGGGCAGTCATATGACTGCCCCTTTTCTTTATCTGATTTCAATGACTTATTTTAAATCCGCAAGTCTTCTGCACAGGTCTTCGTATTCGGATAAAAATGCTTCATGATCATTTTTGATATATTCCGCATCTTTATCACGTCCCGCATA
>ONTX01000352.1 GCA_900320825.1 uncultured Lachnospiraceae bacterium
ACGAACTCCTCCCTTACAACATTCTGGGGGAGAGTATCCCTGTAGCTTCTGCGGCTGGTCATGGCGTCATATGCATCCGCAACCGCAATGATCCTGGCAACTTCCGGTATATCCTCGCCTGCAAGTCCGTCGGGATATCCGTTTCCGTCATATCTTTCATGATGCCATCTTGCACCGTTTGAAAGATTTGGCATCTCGGTAATTGTTTCGAGTATCTGGGTTCCGATAACGGGATGCTTTTTGATGATGGCATATTCCTCATCGTCGAGCTTTGAATTCTTATTGATGATGGCATCGGGAATACCGATCTTACCAACATCGTGAAGAAGTCCAATGATATAAATATCATTCTGGTCTTTCTCACTGTATCCGTATCTTGATGCTATCTCCCTGGAATACTCAGCAACTCTGGATGAATGACCGTTGGTATATCTGTCCTTTGCATCTATCGCATACGCAAGAGCTTTAATGATGTGCATGGAAAGCTGCTCATTTTCTTCGCTCTTTTTCTCAACCTCACGGTTCATATGATCCTTGAGATAGTTGAATTTAATGAGATTCTTAATTCTGAGACAGAGTTTTTCGGAAGAGATCGGCATCTTGATAAAATCTTCAACATCAAGTTCAAGCCCCCTTCTTTCATCATCCTCATTATCACCGGAAATAAGAACAATAGGCACATGACGCATGGCACCGCCTTTTTTCTTGATCTCCACAATGGTGTCAAATCCTGATTTACCATTCATCTGACTCTTTATGATGATAAGATCAGGGATATTTTCATCCATGAAGGAAAGTAGTTCATCACCGTTTGAAAAAATATTTACGGCATATCCCTTTGCCATAAGAACTCCGGCTATTGTATTAAGTTCAGCACCGTCATCATCAGCGATAAATATCAGATTTTCATTATTGGATTTATAAGTTACTCCCTCATGAGCTTCGGGAGTTGTGCTCTGGGTTTCTACCTTAAGCTTTACAAGGGATGAATACTGGTTATTTTCCCATGCATGCATAACGCGGTTAGTTACACGGTCAGCATTGTAATCACTTATCTCGGGAAGCATTAAGAAGAAATGACAGTCTCCTATCTGCATGAGGATATCACTGTTTCTTAAGGATTCCTGAAGCAGTTCGCGGAGGCTCACCATTATCTTTTCTTTCTCGGACTCTGACAGATCCTTGGGAACAAAATGGGCGGTGAACAGCATCTTATATGCTGTTCCACGGTATCTGTCCATATAGCGGATCATGTAACGGTAGACATTACCGAATGCATCCTTACCCATCCATATGGCATTCTGGGGAATGTTTCTCTCCTCGAGAATGGATGTAAGTTTATCGAGAGATATGTCTGCCGGGAAATCATTTTGTGTAGCTTCCTCGGTAAACAGAGCATAACCGTGCTTTCCTTCGTTCTTAACCTTATAGAGTGCACGGTCTGCAAAATTAAAAAGTTTATTGAAATCGGTTCCGAAATTGGGAACAAGAACAACACCGAAAGATGCACCCAGGGGTATCCTCATATCCTCACCCATAAGTGATTTGGCTTCACTTACAAGATCGGCATTTACATCCATCGCAAATTTTTCGATATCTTCTTCGCCGGTCATGCCATCGGCAAAAAGAAGGAATTCATCTCCTCCGATCCTTCCGAATACAGCTTCAAATGACATTCTGGTTTTCAAGATCTTTGCAAAGGAAGAAAGAATCTTATCTCCCATATCATGACCGTGAATATCATTTACCAGCTTGAAGGAGTCAAGATCTGCGATGATAAGGGCACCTTGCTTAACAGGACATAATTTCTCTATCTGCTCATTTGCATTATATTTATTATAAAAACCGGTCAGTTTGTCTACGGTAGCTTCTTTTTCGAACTTGAGCATCTGGCCTCTTGTACTGATGATATTGTCAACTCTTCTGACAAGAACATCAGGATCAAAGGGTTTTCTGATGAAATCGGAAACACCCATTTCAAAGCCCCTGCTCTCACTTGATTTATCCTCATCGGCAGTAAGGAAAACAATGGGAGTAGTGGGAAGGGAAAGTTCATCTTCCAGCTTTCTGAACTGATCATATGTTTCAAAACCGTCCATTTCCGGCATCATGATGTCCAGAAGAATAAGATCAGGGGCGGAATTCGAACGAACATAATCCAAAAGAGCACTTCCCGATTTAAGAGCCGTGACTCTCATATTATTCTTGGACAATATCTGACCGGCCATTTTCAGATTCGTCACATCATCATCTACTACAATAATCCACGAAGCCATAAACAATCCTCTCAAATAAATATAAACAAAAGGGCTTACTCAAACGACTTATATTTTTTTATGATCTGTTCCGCAGCTTTTATTCCGTCAATGGCTGCGGATGTTATACCACCTGCATATCCGGCACCTTCACCTATGGGCATAAGTCCCTTTATATTGGAATACATCTCATCATCCCTTGTGATCCTGACGGGTGAGGATGTCCTTGATTCAACACCGGCTAATATCACCCTGTCGTCATCAAATCCCGGTATCACTCTTCCAAATCTTTCCATACCGTTTACAAAGGCATGATTGACCGTACTGTTAAATATACCGGTAAGATCCGAAAACTCATATTTTCCTCTGATACCACCGCTTTCATCAAAATTTTCAAAATAGTCCTCACCGGATTTATTCAGCCTTCCGATGCCGCTTTTTTCTTTAAAATCACCGAGTCTCTGAAGGGGCATTTTCCCCTTACAAAGGTCAAAGGTTCTTTTTTCAAGATCTTCCTGAAATAATATTCCTGAAAGCGGATGATCATCCGGATAATCCGATACAGGTATACTCACAACTATTGCAGAATTGGCATATCCCGAATCTCTTTTACTGTTGCTCATACCGTTGACAACAGTTCCGCATACCTCAGATGAGGAATTTACAACATATCCTCCGGGGCACATACAAAAGGAAAACACGCCCCTTCCTTCGGATTCGGCTGTCAGTTTATAAGGAGCGGCACCAAGGATACCTGCATATGAAGCATCACCGTACTGGGCATTGTCGATCATCTTCTGAGGATGAATAACACGGAGGCCTGCCGCAAAGGGTTTTTGCTCCATGACAACTCCCGAATCATACAGCATTCTGTATGTATCACGGGCCGAGTGACCGGTGGCCAGGATAAGTTCGCTGCAGGAAATCTCATATTCACTGCCGTCAGGCCCTTTTAATCTGCAGCCTGTGATCCTGCCTGAAACTGCCTTGATCCCGGTTAAAACCGTCTCAAAAATGACTTTTCCACCCATTTCTTCGATGGAGTGCCTCAATTTAATTATTATATCACGAAGACGGTCCGTTCCGATATGAGGCATATTTTCATAAAGAATGGATTCTTCGGCTCCGTGCTTTACAAAAATCCCAAGGA
This sequence comes from uncultured Lachnospiraceae bacterium, assembly GCA_900320825.1. Taxonomy (GTDB): domain Bacteria; phylum Bacillota; class Clostridia; order Lachnospirales; family Lachnospiraceae; genus AC2028. The sequence continues at coordinate 3,406 of ONTX01000352.1, forward strand.
CCTCGCCGATCCTTCCGGATCTGTCCTTTATTGATGTAGTCAGTTTTCCGTCTGAAAAAGTCCCGGCACCGCCTTCACCAAACTGTACATTCGAGGAGGGATCAAGGACACCGGTTTTCCAAAACTTTTCTATATCAGTGCGCCTGTCTTCAACTCTTCTGCCTCTTTCAACAACTAAAGGCTTATAGCCCTCAAGAGCAAGTTCATATGCACAGAAAAGTCCGGCAGGACCTGCGCCAACTATTACAGGACAGTCTGTCAGCTTTTCATCACCGTTTTCGGGAAGCATGTATATTACAGGTTCGTATACGGATACATCCTTATCCCGGGAAAAAGAATTAAGTACCTTTTTTTCATTACTTACATCTGCACAGACAGAATAAACAAAATAAAGATCCGGCTTTTTCCTGGCATCAATACTTCTTTTGATGATCTTTAAGGTAGTGACATCCGCCTGCTTGATCCTCAGCCTTTTAGCAACAGTTTCCTTAAGGTCAGGAGCATTTTCGGAAATCTTTATTTTTAACTGATCGATCCTGATCATCTTTTAAGACTCCTGCCGCAAATAAGTCCCGTTGCCCAAGCCAGATACAGATTATATCCGCCGCATTTTCCGTCAACATCTATCAGTTCACCCGTAACATAAAGACCGGGTATATCTTTTATCTCCATACCGCCACCGATGACGGAAAGATCAACACCGCCGCTCATAGTCTGTGCTTTATCGGCAGCCTGTATATTTTTCACATTAAACTTAAGACCTTTAAGGCACCCGGCAAATCTCTTCTTTGACGCTTCATCAAGAGAACCTGCAATATCCTTATCAGAGATTCCGGATCTTTTCATGATATAGGACATTAGTTTGTTGTTCAGGATGCCGTTAAAAGCAAAATACATTTCACGCTTAGAAAATCTACGGATTCGATCTTCAATGATATCCATGACCATAGTCTCATCATATTCAGACAAAAGATCCAGAAAAAGTGTGCATTTTTCGCCTTTATTAAGAGCCCTGCCTGCCATCCTGCTTATCTGGAAAACAGGAATACCGGAAACTGCTTTTTCGGTAAACTGTAATTCACCTTCATCAGCAGCACAAAACTTATCCGATACATACAGGCTCACACGCCCCGGAGCCCTGACTCCCTTAACAGTCCTCATATCATCGCTGACATCGAGTCCGCATAAAGCAGGAAGAGGTTTTATATACTTTATGCCAAGATCATCAAGCACGGCGAAGATATCGGCGTTCTTAATGCCAAATCCTCCGGAACCCAGTCCGCATGAAAGAACAACAACATCGGAATACTTCTTTTTTCCGTTTACAGTAAGTTCAAAACCCGCACCGGATCTTACGATACCTGTACAAACACAGGATGTATCAATTATGATCCCAAGTTCAGTGCATTCGTTTTTCAGGGCTTCCGTAACGGTAAGTGCCTGCATTGAACGGGGATACAGATATCCGTTTTTTGATACGGTAATGATCCCTAAAGTCTCGAAAAAATCTTTTATATCAGAAATGCTTACCCTTGAAATAATATCTCCGGTAAATTTACTTACATCTCCTGATTCCGAATAAAACATGCCGGGTTCAAGCAACTCATTTCCCAGATTACATCTGCCGTTTCCGGTAGCAAGGATCTTGCGCCCGCATTTATCCGATGCTTCATAAACAGTGATATCAGACGGCCTGATACCGCTCCTTACAGCAGATATTGCGGTTGTCATTCCGGAAGCTCCGCATCCTATCACCGAATACTTCATCACATCACCCTTAATATCTGCCCCAGACTGATCAGCATGTTTCCAAAAGGCATAAGCCCAATCTCAGTATCAGTATAATTCCTGAGAAGAAGCAATATGGAATTGTAAACGATAAGAGATATGGGAATACAGATCAAAACAGTAAAAAGATTACCGAGATGAGCTGATGCAAAATTAGTTATGATAAGCACTACGATAGCATTGACCGCACCTGATATGACAGGTATCAGAATATTTCTCAGGGGATCATAAACCATATTCATCCTGAAGAAGGTGATCACATACCATACAACAGTACCCACCAGAGAAAATACAATAAGGGATACGGAAAGTGAGCGGTAAATATTCATTCCCGTTCCGATGCAAAGCCTTACGGATAAAATTCCCATAAGTGCCGAAACGAATCCGGATACGATCCTCGGTATCTTGTCATCCCTTGCGGCGCAAATATTATCAGAAAACAGTGTAAGTGAATACATAACAGAAGCCACAACGGAAAGAACAAGTTCGGCAGTAAGGTTGGTTGCAGCATCAGGAAGCATAACCTTCATGATGGACTTGGAAGCTCCGGAATAAAAAGAAGCTATGAACACAGATGCGATGATGGCAATGTGTATTCCGCAATCAAAATATGCCCTTGAATTACCCTTTTCCTTTTTCCTGACTGCTCCCAGCCAGTGGATCGAAGATGCGGATGTTTCATAAAGAGTAACGGCAGCCGATATAAGAAAAGGCACCATCATTATCCCGAACGCTTCCCCGACTGAAACTGCTCCTTCAGCGGAGAAAAGCCAGGAGAAAAGAAATCCGGTAAATGAAAGTCCCACAACTATATTGCCCAGTCTTCTTTTCCAGAGACTTACAAAAACATAGGAAGGGCTGTCACCGGAAGAATATGATTCATAACCCTTGGATGCTCTGAGTTTCATACCCAGTCTGACGATAAACAGAAAAACAAATACAAAAAACTCGGCAAGACAGAATCCCAAAAATACTCCGCTGACCGAATAGATATATTTGTATTCCTCATCCATAAGAAGGGCACTGATCTTCTCACCCTTTTCATACATGATCATCATAAAAGGATATCCGGACAAAATCCTTAAAAGCTGTCTCAGAACAATGGCAATACATACCGCTTTATCTCCGGATGCAGCCAGATCATACCCTGTAAGATACTCGTTTATGATCCTGAAAAATATAAATATGCAAAGATAAAATCCTAAAAACCTTCCTTTTGAGAGTCCGAAAGCCCTGTCCATAAGATAAAAATTCAAAACACCTGTAAGAACTGCTCCGACAACAGCATAAATAAAAAGCAGGAATCCGGATGTGCTTAATATATTGAGAGCAGAATTTTTCTGTCCCTTTGAAAGTTTTACCCGGACAAGTCTTGAGATAACATCGGATGAACCGTCTCCGAAAAGTTCCCATATCATCACAACCACAAGATAAACGGGAGCAAAATATCCAAGGCCCGTATCTCCAAGTACATTTCTGAATACATATACGGAAAGGACCGAAATGATCAGAGATATATATCCAATTTGTTTTCTGTATAAAAATGATTTCATTAAGCCTGATCCGTTTCTCTTAAAATCCCAAGTTGATTTAAAATCTCTTCCTGTCTGGAAAACATGATCTTTTCTTCTTCTTCAGTCATGTGGTCATATCCGCATAAATGCAGACATGAATGAACAACCAAAAACGCCATCTCTCTTTTGGTGCTGTGACCGTATTCTTCTGCCTGGGAAAAAACACGGTCTGCATTAAGCACTATCTCCCCCATGAGGATGTCCCCGGTATCGGGATCTGTATATAATACTTTCTTTTCATCCGGTATATCAAAATCAGAAGGTGAGTCAAAATCAAGATTGGGAAACGAAAGCACATCCGTAGCACTGTCAATACCCCTGAACTCTTTATTAAGTTCTCTTATACCCTCTGAATCAGTTATGGTAACACCCACAGACAGATGATCCACAGGTGCTTTTTCTTCCGAAAATGTTTTTTCACATACAGTCTTTATAAGATCTTCATGATCAAAACCGAAATCTGAATCAGTCTCGTTTTCAACGAAGAAAGTCATAATACAGCTTCTCCTCTTTAAAAATCTTCTTCATCCTGTTTATGTCAGAAAATGTGATATCACATTCATTAAAGTTTCCGCGCTTTATAAATCTGTCAAAAACCGCATCCGTAAGTTTTACCGAGTCAAGCTGTGCATTTTTATCTTTTTCAAAAACAGCCATAACAGTCATGACCACAGTTCTGGAAATAATGAGAGCCGCAGATTCAATACGTTTGATCGATACCCCGGGATTAAGTGAGTATTCCTTATACTCATCAAGCATTTCACGAAGAGAAACGGTAAAGCCCATATCATCATAAAAAGCTTCCCTGTCCTCAGGATCCGCCGGTGTAAGCTCATGATAATAACCTGCACACTTAACAACGTCCTTATCAAGTGACAGAGCCTGGGATATCCTGTCGCAAAAATATGCAGTGTGTATGCTGAGCATGTAACTTGAAGGATTCTGTTCTTTAAGTTCCAGAAGATATTCATTCTCGGTATCACAAAGAGTCTGATAAAGATCAGTATATTTAAAAATAAATCTTGATGAATAACCTCTGAATACCGAATAGATAATGATCACGCTCAGAAGGCAGTTAGCAACAGGCAGGATGAAAAGCTGGATATCAAGTCCCCTGTCAACAGTCATGATGATACCGCAAACCTCACAGGTTAAAAGACAAAACGAAGAAAGAAATGAAGGAAGTCCGAACCTCATTTCTTTTCCTATGGGAAGATAAACAGTGATTGCAAAGAGCCCGCTTATAAAATAAAGGAAAAACACCAAAACACCGCATCCTGTAATGATGGAACATCCGGCAAGAAGCACCGATGCACAGCATAACCCGATAAAAGATGTTGAAAAGAGGGACAGGATAACAAAAAGAGGCATAAATACCCATATAGTATTGGGAAAATAGGAAAACAAAACCGACAGAAACATACAGATATAAAGAAGTACCCAGAATGCCTTTTTCCTGCCCATGGATATATCCGGATCCGTGTCGGAAACCGGATAACTCTTCCTTACGCAAAATGCAACGATACCACCGAGCATAAGAGAAAAAATGCCCCTCTGCAAAAGTTCTTCATTATCGGAACCGGTTAAAAATCCATGAAAGCAAATGATCACCGCATAAAGGATTGCAAATATAAGACCCGGTAAGACTTTATTATTATTTTTTTCCTGTCTTCCTGTTTTTGTTTTCATATTCTTCGTAACGTTTGACTATCTTCTGTACAAGGGGATGTCTTACAACATCCTTACTTGTTAATCTGCAAAATGCTATCTCATCCATACCGGAAAGAACCTTTGTGGCAGTATCAAGTCCGGATACGGTGCCGGGAGCAAGATCCTTTTGTGTTGCATCACCGGTTATGACAACCTTGGAACCGAAACCGATCCTGGTTAAAAACATCTTCATCTGAGCGGGAGTGGTGTTCTGAGCCTCATCAAGGATGATAAAAGCATTATCCAAAGTCCTTCCTCTCATATAGGCAAGAGGAGCTACTTCAATGAGACCCTTTTCCAGATTCATGGAAAACTTTTCCGGTCCCATTATCTGGAAAAGAGCGTCATATAAGGGACGGAGGTATGGATCAACCTTACTCTGAAGATCACCGGGAAGAAATCCCAGTTTCTCTCCCGCTTCTATGGCAGGTCTTGTGAGGATTATCTTACCAACTTCTTCATTCTTAAAAGCATTTATAGCCATTGCAATGGCGAGATAGGTTTTTCCCGTACCGGCAGGTCCTATTCCGAAGGTGATCATCTTATCCGCTATGGACTTTGCATACTCTTTTTGTCCAAGGGTCTTTGGAACCACGGGCTTTCCCGATGCCGTATGACAAAGTACATCTTTATCAACTTCTAAAAGTGCTCCACCGTGATCATCTTCTGTCATATCAATGGCATAATTAACACTCTGTTCTTCTATATCATTACCTCTTTCGGAATAGTTTTTCAGGTCATCAATGATGCTCATGGCCTTTTTAACATTATCTTCTCTTCCGCTTACCACTAAAAATCCGTTCCTGGATACAACTCTTACATTCATAGAGTCTTCGATCTTACGGATATGTGAATCCATGGAACCGAAAATATTTCTCATTTCTTCGCTTGAAAGCTCTGCTTTCAGTGAATACTCTTCCACGAACGCTCCCTCTTTATCCGATCATTTCTTTTATGAGTACAGACTTCTCAGGTTTTACGGAAGCTATATGATAAGCACTCTTAAGTTCTTCCAGAGCTGATGTCAGTTTTTTCTCATCGGAATAATAGATCATTGCAAGATCATCGCCTTCTTTTACTTCATCGCCTTTTTTCTTAAGAAGCTTTATTCCAACGCTGAGATCGATAGTATCTTCCTTGGAAGCCCTGCCTCCGCCAAGCATCATACAGGCAACACCAACTTTGTCGCAGGTGATCCTGTCAACAAATCCTGAAGCATCTGCTTTAAGAACCATAACTGAATCAGATACTCGTAACAAAGAAGGATCATAAACCTGATCGGGATTTCCGCCCTGGGCCTTGATAAATGATGCCAATTTTTCAAGAGCCTTGCCGGATGTTACTGCATTTTTGATCATATCAAGTGCTTCTTCTTCGGTTTTCGCCTTTTCACCCAGGATCAGCATCTTAGTTGCAAGGGCATAAACAAGTTCCGTAAAATCAGCAGGACCTTTACCGTTAAGAGTATCTATTGCTTCCCTTACTTCAATGGCGTTACCAACAGCATTCCCCAAAGGCTGATCCATATCGGTTATAAGAGCAACGGTCTTTCTGCCTGCCCCGTTTCCGATATCAACCATGGCTTTTGCAAGAGCTCTCGAGTCTTCAAGAGTCTTCATGAAAGCGCCGCTTCCGGTCTTAACATCAAGAACTATGGCGTCGGCACCGGCAGCAAGTTTCTTACTCATGATGGAGCTTGCGATAAGTGACATATTATCAACCGTTCCGGTTACATCCCTGAGGGCATAGAGTTTTTTATCCGCAGGTGCAAGATCTGCGGTCTGGGCCATAAGCGAGATGCCGATGGAATTTACATTATCGATAAATTCTTTTTCGGAAATGGATACATTAAAACCGTCAAAACTTTCCAGCTTATCGATTGTTCCGCCGGTATGTCCAAGTCCTCTTCCGCTCATCTTTGCTACGGGAACGCCGCATGATGCAACAATAGGGGTAAGAGAAAGGGAAGTCTTATCACCGACTCCTCCGGTAGAATGTTTATCTACTTTGATACCACTTATCGCGGACAGATCGAGATGATCTCCCGAATCAGCCATTTCCATGGTAAGAGCAAGGGTTTCTTTCTCACTCATGCCTTTAAAAAAAATAGCCATCATAAGTGCGGAAACCTGGTAATCAGGTATCTCACCCTTTGTGTATCCTTTTATAAAAAAGGAAATCTCTTCAGGTGAAAGTTCATATCCGCTTTTTTTCTTTGTAATGATATCAACCATTCTCATGACAAGGTCTCCTTTCTGTTTTTCCCGAATTTACAAATATCCTTTAAAACGCAGGTTTCACATAAGGGTCTTTGTGCCTTACAAACCGAACGTCCGTGATCCACAAGTCTGTGGCAAAGGCCTCCGGAAAACTCGGGAGGGACACATTTTCTAAGCTGCATCTCTACTTTTACCGGATCCTTACTTCCATCAGAAAGTCCGATCCTTCCCGAGAGTCTGATGCAATGAGTGTCACATACATAGGACTCTTTGCCGAATATGTCTCCCATAATGAGATTAGCGCTTTTTCTTCCGACTCCCGGAAGTTTTAAAAGTTCTTCCATGGAATCAGGTACTTTTCCGTGATATTCATTTTGCAGCATTGTCATACAAGCTTTGATATCACGGGCTTTGGACTTATGAAGACCGCAGGGTCTTATGATCTCTTCAATCTCTGAAAGCGGAGCATCTGCGATCTTTTTGGGACTATCAAACTTTTCATACAGAAAAGGAACGGTTTCGTTTACCCTTTTGTCGGTACACTGAGCAGCAAGCCTGACGCTTATCAGCATCTTCCATGCACTGTCCGCATCAAGAGTACATACGGAATCGGGATATTCCTTCCAAAGTCTTTTTATAACTTCACTTGCAAGATCTTTTTTTCTCATATAAAGGATCCCTGCATAACAGCTTACTTATGATAGGGTTCGTTTCTCATTATCCTGAAAGCTCTGTAGATCTGTTCAGACAGGATGACTCTCATCAGCTGGTGAGGAAATGTCATATCTGAAAAACTTATGGCCATATCCGATATGTCGGTTACAGACTTATCAAGACCGTTGGAACCTCCGATGACAAAAGCAATATCACTCTTTCCGTTTAAAAACAGATCGGACAGTTTATCAGAAAAACCTTCAGATGTGAATTTTTTACCCTTGATCTCAAGAGTAATCACATACATCCCGGCCCTGATATTTTTGAGTATCCTGTCAGCTTCTTTTTTCAGTGCCCCGGTCACGCCTGAAGAATCAGGTTCATCGTCGACTTCAATGATATTAAAACTGCAGTACGATGACAGTCTCTTTGAATATTCACTTAATGCATCCCTGAAAAAATCTTCTTTGATCTTTCCGACACAGATTAAAGTGATATTCATTCCGGCTTTTCACTTTCATCAAATACAGAATCGTATATCTTCTCATCAATCAGGCAGTCAACAAAATCCGGATCGATATTGATAAACTTTCCGGTAATGATCTTCTTTAAGGATTCGGAACGCTTGAAATAAAGGGTTTCAGGTGTGTCCGAATCACTTATATCTGCAGAAGAATCTATCTCTTCTTTAGTAAGTTCATTCAGCACAAAATCCAGAACTCTTTTTTCAAGGCTGTGATCGGACTTTGCTTTTTTTTCAAAGATCCCGGCACTTCTGAGGGAACTGATGCCCATTACAAGGAAAAGCGTAAAAAGTGCAAACAGCACCCCGTAAGAAAGAAAGGGATTGCCGAAAAATTCCGGGATCACACCAAAGATCGTAAGAAGAACAAACGCAATACCAGCGATCCCGAAAACAGTCAGCACATGTCCGGTGGATTTATAGTCACTTGCCTTTTCATTATTTCTTACATATGGAACGGCATCGGACTTAAGACCGGTGACATCACCGGAGTCTTCGGGATCACCTGCTTCTTCCTTTTCTTCAAAACCGTAACTTACACTGAGTTTATCTTCTTCAGACATAATTTATCCTTTAATAAATTCGTCAATAGCCTTTGCAGCTTCCTTACCTGCACCCATTGCAAGGATAACGGTTGCAGCACCGGTAACGGCATCACCACCGGCATAAACACCTTCTCTGGTTGTCTTTCCTGTATTTTCCTCAGCAATGATACATTTTCTCTTATTGATCTCAAGGCCTTTGGTGGTCATTGAGATAAGAGGATTGGGAGATGTACCGAGAGACATGATAACTGTATCAACCTCGATATCAAATTCAGAACCTTCTACAGCCACCGGGCTTCTTCTTCCGGACTCATCGGGCTCACCAAGTTCCATCTTAACGCATCTTATAGCCTTTACCCATCCGTTCTCATCGCCGATGATCTCAACGGGATTGGTAAGAAGATTAAAGATGATGCCCTCTTCCTTTGCATGGTGAACTTCTTCAACTCTCGCGGGGAGTTCCTCCTCACCTCTTCTGTAAACGATATGTACCTCAGCACCAAGTCTGAGAGCGGTTCTTGCAGCGTCCATGGCAACATTACCGCCGCCTACAACAGCAACCTTCTTACTCTTCATAATGGGAGTGGGCGATTCTTCCCTGAAGGATTTCATAAGATTACTTCTTGTAAGATATTCATTAGCGGAGAAAACACCGTTTAAAGTTTCTCCGGGAATATTCATGAACTTGGGAAGTCCTGCACCGGATCCGATGAATACAGCTCTGAATCCTTCTTTTTCAAGAAGTTCATCAATGGTAACACTTCTTCCTACAACTACGTTTGTCTCAATCTTAACACCGAGAGCCTTAACGTTCTCGATCTCTTTTGCAACGACTCTTTCCTTGGGAAGTCTGAACTCGGGAATTCCGTATACCAAAACTCCCCCTGCCTGGTGAAGAGCTTCGAAGATAGTCACATCATAACCCTTCTTTGCAAGGTCTCCCGCACAGGTAAGTCCGCTGGGACCGGAACCTATAACCGCTACCTTAATGCCATTGGGCTCATTTTCCTTCTGAGGCTTAAGTCCGTGCTCCATTGCATAGTCGGCAACAAATCTCTCGAGCTTTCCGATGGAAACAGCTTCGCCCTTGATGCCTCTGATACATTTTCCTTCACACTGTGTTTCCTGGGGACATACTCTTCCGCATACCGCAGGAAGTGCTGAAGACTTTGAAATGATATTATATGCTTCCTCAATATTCCCTTCTTTTATCTGCTGGATAAATCCCGGGATATCGATAGAAACGGGACAGCCCTTCATACACTGTGCATTTTTACAATTAAGACATCTGGAGGCTTCAGCCTGTGCTTCCTCAAGTGTATATCCGTAGCAAACCTCGTCAAAATTTTTTGCTCTAACCAGGGGCTCCTGCTCTCTGACAGGTACTTTCTTCATTACATCTACTTCCATTTGTTTATCTCCTTATCTGTCCGTTATCAGCAGTTTCCGCATCCGCCATGATGGGTAGCACCCTCTTCAAGCTCAAGCATCTTTCTGCCTTCCTCAGTCTTGTACATGGTCTGACGTCTCATGGACTCATCAAAATCAACAAGCCATCCGTCAAATTCAGGTCCGTCGATACATGCGAACTTAATTTCATCGCCTACATGAACTCTGCATGCACCACACATTCCCGTACCGTCCACCATGATGGGGTTCATTGATACGATGGTGGGTATTCCAAGTTTCTTGGTGAGCTGAACTGCAAATTTCATCATGATAAGGGGACCGATGGCAATACATTTATCATAGGTCTTACCTTCATCGATAAGGGACTGAAGACATACACAGACATTACCGTTACGTCCGTATGAACCATCATCTGTGGTAACATACACATTTTCCGCAACGTTCTTAAAATCATCCTCAAGGATAACAAGATCCTTGTTTCTTGCACCGATGATGACATCAGCTTTTATTCCTTTTTCCTTAAGCCATTTAACCTGAGGATAGACAGGAGCTGTTCCTACACCTCCGGCAATGAATACGAGGTTGAGTTTTTTAAGCTCTTCGATATCCATCTCACAAAGTTCCGAGGGCATTCCCAGGGGGCCAACGATATCGGTAAAGGAATCCCCTTCTTTAAGTTCTGCCATAACCTTTGTGGAAGCACCTACAACCTGGAATACAAGAACTATGGTTCCCTTTTCCCTGTCGTAGTCACAGATGGTAAGAGGTATTCTCTCTCCGTCTTCGGAGCATCTTACGATGACAAACTGTCCTGGCAGACATCTGTCAGATACTCTCTTTGCTTCGACTTCCATTCTGATAATGATGTCGGTGAGGTTGGTTCTGCTTAAGATTTTGTACATATTCTTTCCCTTTCAATTAATATTTGATACGTTTTTCTTAACGTTTATTTTCCGGGTCCTATCTCCTGATAGACATCTTCACTTTCTATGACATAATGTCCTTCGGTTACCGTACTCCAGACTCCGTAATTATTGATCGAACGTACCTTTATATCATATTCACCCTTTTTCAGAAGCAGGGGAACATCATATTCGTATGAGTTCTCATCGGGTTCTTCACCATCAAGTGTGTAATATATATGCGCTTTCCCCGGAACGCTTATCTTCAGCAACTGATCTGTTCCGTAGTATCCGGGATCAAGTTCAAGTTCGGGAACCATCATGCAGTAATCAACATATTTATCCCTGACCTCTACATTGTTGCATGTAAGGAGCAGGTCAGCCATTGATACGTAATCACCGCTCTTAAGGTAGATACCCAGCAGACTGTCATAAGCCGAGGCATTCTGCTCGGATGTTGCAAAGGGAAGTCCGGTCAGCTTGATGAGCAGGTTTTCATATTTGATCTCATCTCCTACATCATCATAAAGTAAAGCCAGATACAAAAGAGCATCGATGTCTTCACTGTCCTTGGGATCAATACCTTCAAGAAGGGCGATGGCTCTTCCTCTGTCACCGAGAGATGCGGCTTTCTTAGCAGACTCAAGTATGTACTCGGTACCCATGTATTTGTTGATATGATACAGGGATACAAAAACGAGCAGCATAATAAAAACCGCACACAGAGTAAATCTGATCCATTTTGTATTTGTTTTTATCTTAACGTGTTCTTCGGTTATCCTTACAGGCCTAGTATCATTTGCTCCTTCGGGAGATCTTCCGAAATCAGCATCCTCATCATCAAAATCAATTACAAGATTTTTGACTGTTTCTTCTGCTTTCTTTTCGGCAAATTCAGTAAAGTCAGGAACAATATGAACATCCTTACCGCATTTTTCACAGTAAAGAGAGCCTTCGGGTACCTCAGCTCCGCAATTTGCACATTTCATAGATCTGTCATGCCTTATGGATAGTAAGTTTTATTCATGCATTAATGTTTACGGAATCAAGACAATTATGCATGAGCATGGCTATGGTCATGGGCCCTACACCACCGGGAACGGGAGTGATGTATGACGCAACAGGTTCAACTTTTTCGTAATCAACATCTCCGCAGAGCTTTCCGTTATCCTGTCTGTGTATACCTACATCGATAACAACAGCTCCGTCTTTAACATATGAATCATCAACAAATTTGGGTTTGCCAATAGCAACAACAAGGATATCTGCTCTTTTTGTAACTTCCTTAAGATCTGCGGTCCTGGAATGGCAAACAGTAACGGTTCCGTTTTCTTTTAAGAGAAGCATTGCCATGGGCTTTCCCACGATATTGCTTCTTCCGATAACAACACATTCTTTTCCGGAGATCTCAATCCCCGATCTTTTAAGAAGCTGGATAACACCGGCGGGAGTACAGCTGACAAAACCTTTCTTACCGATTGAAAGTTTGCCAACGTTAACAGGATGAAATCCGTCAACATCCTTTAAAGGACTGATGGCATCAAGTACACGGTCCTCATTTATCCCGGAAGGAAGAGGAAGCTGAACCAGTATTCCGTTAACATCATCCCTTCCGTTTAATTCATCTATCAGCTCAAGAAGTTTTTCCTCGGAAGTATCCTCGGGAAGTTCGTATGAAAGAGAACGGATGCCGCAATATTCGCATGCCTTCTTTTTGTTATTAACATATACGCCTGATGCGGGATCATTTCCCACAAGGATGACAGCAAGAGAAACTTCAATTCCCTGTTTTTTCAGCTCTTCTACGCCTGACTTTACTTCATCCTTGACACTAAGAGATATTGCTTTTCCGTCTATTATTTTTGCCATAACACTCCCTGTTTTTTTCAAAACAATTAATTAAAATAACCCGGTTATCTTTCCGTCATCATCCACATCGATCCTGTAAGCCGCAGGGGATTTGGAAAGACCGGGCATGGTCATGATGCTTCCTGTAAGTACAACAACGAATCCCGCACCCGCACTGACATATACTTCCCTGACATGAAGTTTAAAATCTGCAGGTCTCCCGAGAAGGGAAGGATCATCAGATAATGAATACTGGGTCTTTGCAATACAAATTGGAAGTTTCCCGAATCCGAGTTCTTCTATCTTAGCCAGCTGTTTTGCGGCATCTGATGAAAGATCAACACCTGAAGCTCCGTAGATCTTTGTGGCAACAGTTTCAATCTTCTCTTTTAATCCGAGATCATCGGGATATGCAGGATGGAAATCCGCCTTGCCGCTTTCCGCAGCTTCTATTACAGCCTCGGCCAGATCCATACCGCCTTCTCCGCCTTTTTCCCAAACCTTTGCCACTCTCATGGTGCAGTTCTTTTCCCTGCAGTACTGCTCTACAAAAGCAACTTCCGCATCGGTGTCAGAAATGAAATTATTAAGAGCAACAACGACCGGAACACCGTATGACTGGATATTCTCTATGTGCTTTCCGAGGTTTTCGATACCTGCTTTAAGAGCATCAAGATTTTCAGTTCCAAGCTCGGTCTTGGGAACGCCGCCGTTATACTTAAGAGCTCTAACGGTAGCCACAAGGACAACGGCATCGGGACGAAGCCCGGACTGTCTGCACTTAATATCGAAGAATTTCTCCGCACCGAGATCAGCACCGAATCCCGCTTCAGTAATACAGTAATCGGCAAGCTTAAGTGCTGTTCTTGTCGCAATAACGGAATTACATCCGTGAGCTATGTTTGCAAAAGGTCCGCCGTGTACGATAGCGGGGGTGTGCTCAAGGGTCTGGATAAGATTAGGTCTGATGGCATCCTTAAGCAAAGCGCACATAGATCCGACAGCACCGATATCTCCTGCCGTAACAGGTGCACCGTCAAGATCGTACGCAACTATGATCCTTGAAAGTCTTGCTTTAAGGTCCTTAAGATCCTCCGCAAGGCAAAGAACAGCCATGATCTCACTTGCAACGGTTATGACAAAATGATCTTCCCTTACGAAACCGTCGCTCTTTTTTCCAAGTCCTACAACAATATTTCTGAGAGACCTGTCATTCATATCAAGGCATCTTTTCCAAACGATATTCCTGGTATCGATCCTCTTTTCATTTCCCTGCTGAATATGATTGTCCAAAAGAGCAGCCAGAAGGTTATTAGCGGAAGTAATGGCATGGAAATCGCCTGTAAAGTGAAGGTTAAGATCTTCCATGGGCACAACCTGTGCCATTCCGCCACCTGCGGCACCACCTTTGATTCCAAAGCAGGGGCCAAGTGAAGGCTCTCTTAAAGCTATAACAGCCTTTTTGCCAAGTTTGTCAAAAGCCTGTCCCAGACCTACGGTAACGGTGGTCTTGCCTTCTCCTGCAGGGGTGGGATTAATGGCGGTTACAAGTATAAGCTTACCGTCTTTGCCGCCTTTAAGTCTGCTGAGACATTCTGTAGAAAGTTTAGCTTTATACTTTCCGTAAAGATCAAGATCGTCCTCTCCGATACCGAGTTTTTCCGCAACTGCGGTTATCGGTTCCATTTTGCATTCCTGTGCGATTTCAATGTCAGTTTTCATAATATTATCCTCTGTATTTATTTAAACGATCATTCATCATTTGATGTTTTCTGTGCAATATATGCGGTAAACATTTCTTCGGTCATAAGAATATCTCTGGGCTTTGTTCCCTGTTCCTGACCGACCACACCGTTTTCGGCGAGTTCATCCATGATCCTTGCCGCACGGTTAAATCCGATCTTAAGAACTCTCTGAAGATATCCGATGGAAGCCTTCCCGCTTCTTATTATGAAAAGTCCGGCTTCCTCAAAAAGATCATCACCGAAAACTCCGCCTGAAGAGGAGGATGATGAAGATGATGAAGACGAAGGAGTAACATCAATTCCGGCTTCAATATCCTTGATGGTCTTCTTGAGATTCTCAATTCCGTCAACATTTTCAAGAGGATTGTGGAATCTTTCATCGGAAGATACCTTGTCTCTGAGATATGAGGTAACTCTTCCGACTTCCTCATCCGATACAAATGCACCCTGAAGTCTGTCGGGTTTCATCTTACCCTGGGGATAGAAAAGCATATCTCCTTTTCCAAGAAGTTTCTCTGCTCCAACCTGGTCAAGGATGGTTCTTGAATCCACGCCGCTGGATACTGCAAATGCAAGACGGCTGGGCATATTGGCTTTGATAAGACCGGTAATGACATCAACTGAAGGGCGCTGGGTTGCCACTACAAGATGCATTCCCGCAGCTCTTGCTAGCTGGGCGAGACGACAGATTGATTCCTCAACTTCCTTGGCTGCTACCATCATAAGATCTGCAAGCTCATCGATGATGATGACGATTGCGGGAAGCTTATGAAGTACAGGCTGAAGAGAATCACTTTCTTCATGTATGTCAACAGGTTCGGGATCTCTTCTTCCGGCATTAACATCAACTACATACTGATTAAAGCCATCGATATCCCTGACACCACGGTCCGCAAACATGCGATACCTTCTCTCCATTTCAAGAACGGCCCACTTAAGCATCTCAGCGGCTGCCTTAGGCTTGGTGATGACATTAAAGGGAAGATGAGGTATTCCGTTATATACCTTAAGTTCAACTACCTTAGGGTCAACAAGTATAAGCTGA
>ONTX01000135.1 GCA_900320825.1 uncultured Lachnospiraceae bacterium
AGCACAGTTGATACAGTCTGCACCGGTCCACACTATGATATCAGCCTGCTGGATGAAAATAAGCGTCTGGTGCTGCGGAAGGAATTCTTCACAGTGGATCAGTCCGACAAAGTATATAAGGGAACCGAGCAGACACCTCTGGTACAGAATACAGAGGATTACAAATGGCTAAAGTATTATGACTGGAAATGGTCTGATGAAAAGAGTACATATGTAAAGCAGCTCATCAGAGATAATTATGACGTAACCTATAAGAATAATGTCAATGCAGGAACCGGGACGATCGTGATCAGCGGGAAAAACAGGTGTACAGGTACACTTTCCTACACCTTTAAGATAAAACCGCAGAAAATCTTCTCCTCAAGTTATTATTCTTACCGGCTGCAGTTTAAAGATTCCGGTTCCCGCCTGGCAAGTTTCAAGTATACCGGAGAGGAGATTCGGCCGGAGGTCGATATATGTAAGAAAGGGACTGTAGATACGTCTTTCCTGCCGGGAAGGGACTACACTCTCACTTATTCTGATAACACAGATATCGGTTATGAGACTGGAACTATCACGCTAAACGGAATCGGCAATTATGCAGGGACTGATACGATTCATTTTACGATAAAAGGATCGCTTCCGGAGCCGGAGCCGATTCCAGACCAGCAGTATACCGGAAGCAGTATAGAGCCGGAGGTAATCATACCTGGATTGCCCCGTGACAATAACTATTCTGTGTTCTTTGAAAATAATATGAATCCGGGAAGGGCATCTGTGACGGTTCAGGGATACAGATGTTATGAAGGCAGTTGGACGATTTATTTCTCCATCATCAGAGAGCTTCCTGAGATCAGCAGAATCGCAGACTGTACGTATACAGGCGCAGAGATCAGGCCGAATGTCTACATCCAGGGGGCTATCGAGGGAACCGATTATATGCTGGATTATTCCAATAATACGGAGGTCGGCACCGCTACTGTGACAGCCACAGGAATCGGATATTATACAGGCACCCGGACTGCTGAATTCCGGATTATCGCCTCTGGTTCTTCGCAGTCAGAGGATTCTGATTATGACTATAAGTATATGAATCCGACAATCAAACTGAACGCATATTTTATTCCTCTCAAGGTGGGTCAGTCCACCAGGAAATTGAAAGTTTCCGGATTGCAGAAGGGAGACTCTGTTTGGGAATGGGCGTCCAGCAATACGAAGATTGTTACTGTGAATCAGAAAGGCGTGATAAAAGCAGGCAAAAAGACCGGAACGGCATATATAGGAGTTTGGACGGATTACGGAGCTTTCGCAATGGCTAAGGTCAGTGTACAGAAAAAGAAAGTTGCTGCGAAAAAGATCTCAGTGGTAAGATCCATAACCCTGAAGAAAGGGGAGAAATATACCCTGAATGCCCGGGTGACGCCGATCACGGTCACAGACAAGATCACGTATAAGTCCTCAAAAAAGAAGGTCAAGGTCAAAGTCCGGGTTAAGTAGGAATTGTTACAGAATACCGAATGCAAACTTTGCACAGTTTTTTGATCGATGGATAGCAGTCCGGGCAATATACTGTGCATACAAGAAACCAAACACATCATATTAAAAAAGGAGAAAAGATATGAAAATGAAGATCAAAAAACGTATTACATTTTTACTGATGGTAGCAGTTTTCACACTGCTGGCAAGCATGAACGCTTCTGCAAAGACGCACAGGGAAACAAAGGGTGTCCCCTTCTGGAGCTGGAATGAATACCATGTATACAGCGGACCGGCATCCGGTATCTCAAAAGTGAAATCTTCCAACAAGAAAGTAGCGGCAGTTGCAACCCGAAAAGGAGGGACCGGCGTCGAAGTATATCTTAAACTCAAAAAGCCCGGCACGACCAACCTCTCTTATAATCTAAAGAAAAAGGGTAAAACAGTTACCTATAAGATAAAACTGAATATATATAAAAACCCGTTTAAAACCTTAAAGGTCGGTAATACGAACTACAAGTCCCAGTTCAGCAATGGGGATTACAGTACTCTCATGAAAGGCAGGGGCAAAGTAAAGATCAAGTTGAGGAAGGGCTGGAAAGTCAAATCCATTAAAGTGCAGGAAGGAGGCAAATGGAGAAAACTGAAAAAGGGCGAAAAGGTTGATATTGAGAATAAACACAGTCTGAGGATCACATTGAAAAACACTAAGGACCGTTTCACTACAGAGTTCTGGATCTGGGGAGGAGGCTTCTAAGGATGAAAGAAGCGCAGCCAGTCCGCGGTGGCTGCGCTTATCCCTTAATCACTTCCTGGCCGTTAATGATATTCCATAGATAATAGTTCCTGCATAAAGAAGCGAAAGTCAAGCATCGGTTGATTTCTGCCCTGCAGGATTCAGACAACGACTGTTAGAAAGAAGTGCATTTTTAGGTTATAATCTGATTGTAAAACAGCAGATACAGATAGTACAATTGCAAAAAACGGAGGTGCTGATCGAATATGAATTCACTGGGATATCGTTTGGCCGAGGCCAGAAAGAACTGTGGTTTAACGCAGGGACAGGTAGCGGAAAAACTGCATATCACGACGCAGTCTGTGAGCTCATGGGAATGCGGAAATACCATTCCGGATACCGAGAAGTTACCGGAACTCGCTGCCCTGTATGAGGTTACCACCGACTGGCTGTTGAGTGGGAAGCTGCCTGATGCGGAGATTCTGGAAGTAACCTCGAATCTCTCCGACCGTCTGTTCAGCGAAGCGCGTATGGCAACTTACGTGAGCGCCTACTGCAACGCAAAGCATCTGTACCAGACAAAGAGAGCCCTGGCGTTCGCCAGAGAAAAGCATGACGGGCAGTACAGAAAACCCGGTCATAGTAAAGAGATGATTCCTTATATCAATCATCCGCTGCTGTTGACCTGCCATGCACTTGCCCTGGGACTTGAAGATGACGACTTGCTGTCGGCTTGCCTCCTTCATGATGTGTGCGAAGACTGTGGAGTAGCGCTTGACGAGCTGCCGGTAAATGAGCAGACGCGGGAAGCGGTCAGACTGGTCACAAAGCCGGAGAATTTCGGGAAGACAGATTCCGAGTACAAAACCTATTATGAGGGCATAGCGGAAAACAGAATAGCGTTAATGGTCAAACTTCTTGACCGGTGCAACAACATATCGGGGATGGCAACCTGCTTTACCGACAAGCATATGGCTGAATACATCAAGGAGACTCAGGAGTACATTCACCCTCTGATGGAAAGGGCCAGGGATGAATATCCGGAGTATTCCAACCAGCTCTTCCTGATTCGCTACCATATGAACAGCGTGTTAGAAGCGCTCCGGCACCATATGCGCTCTTCTCTCTGAAAGGAGGTATTTGCTGTGGAAGGTTTTATGGGTTTGACGCTCTGCGATTGGCACAGTGACCGCGTCGAGGTACACGTGAGGGCTTCTCTCTCGGATGGCGTGCTGACAATTTCCGGACATGATCTTGGCGATTTAGTTGAAGAGGCGTGGGGAGATTCCGATTATGAATATTGGTAT
>ONTX01000282.1 GCA_900320825.1 uncultured Lachnospiraceae bacterium
AAGAGAGACAAAACCGCCTGCGGTTAGTTTTGACTACCCTTCGCACGCAAAACACCAAAATATCATATTATTATATCACAAAATGCCTAAAAGGTCGAATTTTACGGCATTTAAAAGAGATTGTTTTCCCACATTAAATGCAATCGTCTTCAGGAAACAAAAAAAGATGCAGGCCGCTTAAGGACCTGCATCTATCAGATCTATATTTCTTTTTATTCCTGCATCAAAGCTTGAAGAAGGAAACTGCCTTTGTCATATCATCATTAACACCACGCATCTCGCTGGTGGAGGTTCTTGTATCCTCGCAGGCAGTTGTAACAGTCTGGCAGGATGCGGCAACTTCCTGAGCTGAAGCTCCCAACTCTTCTGAAATTGCACCAAGCTCTGTGGTGGAGTTTGTCAGTTCTGTCTTGATCGAATCAAGAGTACCTGTCATCTGTCTGATTGTATCGATCTCAACTATGGAAGCTTCAACGGAGTCGGAAAGAACATTAAACTTCTCCTGAGCATTCTCGATGTCTTCCTGCTCCTTTGAAATAACATCGGAAACACGATTGGAGATATCAACGGTACCCTTGGACTGGGCGATAACATTTTCGATGATCTGCTTGATCTCTTTTGCGGATTCTGCGGAGGAATCTGCAAGGGATCTTATCTCATCTGCAACGACAGCAAATCCTCTTCCTGCTTCACCGGCTCTTGCAGCCTCAATTGAAGCGTTAAGTGACAGGAGATTGGTCTGTGCAGCGATTGCCTCAATAGCCTGGATCGCAGATCCGATCTCTGCTATGGCAGAATTGGTCTCGCTTATCTTATCGGTGATCTCCTTCATAGCCTCTACGGACTGGTTAGCTCCGGCATATACGGATTTCATACAGTCGGTAGCATCATTGTTGGCATTTCTGATGGTCTGGGATGCCTCATAGAGAACTCCGACGTTTTCGTGAAGGGCTTCGATACTGTTTCCGAGTTCCACTGCCTTCTCAGCCATGTTCTGTGCATTCTCGGCAACGGACTGGGAGGTCTCTGCGACTTCATTTACAGCTGTATTGATCTGGGATACGGACTCAACATTATCGCCGGTCTTCTCATCGACATTAACTATTGCCTGATCCAGCGCATCAGCTGCTGCCTTGACCGATCCCATGGAATCGGAAAGAGCATCCTGAAGCACATGGAAAGAATTGATGAGAGTGACCGTCTCTTTGATATGGGATCTTGCATCACAGTTTGTCGTAACATTACCTGTACTGAGCTCATCAAGTGACTTTGTGGTACTTATCAAAGGTTTGGTGATCAGTCTTTCGATAAAGAGTGCGACACCTCCGAATACGATGACACAGATAAGCGTAATAATAAGTGATATACTCTGAATCTGCTTTACAGCCGTGAGAACGTCTTTCTGATCCGCTGTCAGAACTGCAATATAGCTTTCATTTTCACCTATATAGTATCCTGCATATTTATTGGCACCCTTGAACTCATAGGTGATGACGTCCGGAGCAGGATGAGCACCTGTTGCGAGCTGTGCTACAAGGCTCTTAACAGCTGCGTTTTCAACAGGATTACCGATCTTGCTCTCATCGGGATGATAAAGCATGGTTCCCTGTGAATCTACAAAATAAATGTATGCACTGCTGTAATCAAGAGATTTAACATCGGAAAGTTTTGCTGCGATATCCTGAACGTAGAATCCGCCGCCTGCAAATCCGATGGGCTTGCCGTCAACAATAACGGGAGCATATACGGACATTATGATCTGACCTGAAGCGGGGCTGGTCATTACGCCTGTATTGAATACTCCTCTTTTGGCAGAAAGCATTGAATTCTGAAGGGATGCAAGACTGTCACCTTCCCTGAGCACTCTTCCTATTACAGCCTCAGAAGGATGTGTAAGTACCTGCGTTCCCCAGGTTGCGATATAAAGACCTTCCCAGCCTTCAAGGTTACCGAAGAAATCCATCGTATACTGCTGGGCCTGTGCCTGGATCTCGGGATCATCGGGATTGAGGATTGCCTCTCTTACTATGGGAGCCGATGCGAATCCCTTAAGTGCTTCTTCATTTCTGTTAACAATGATGTCAAAAGAATTACCTACATTGGTGATGACCTGAACGAATGATTCATTGGTGTTCTCATTGATCTCATTTTTACTCTTTGATACGGTAAGAAACGCAATGATGATAGAAGAAACAAAAAGCGGCAAAAGTGCGAAGAGGATAAGTGTTACTCTCATGCTGATCTTTGCCTTCTGTGGAACATACCCGGACTTACTGCTCATATTTTTTCTCCTTTGAAATAATATTTATGCCGGCTCACGTCAACAGGGGGTTCGGATCCTGTGAGCGTGATGCTGTATATGAGTCTGATTATAACACAAAAAACGTTTTCGTGGCCTTATTTATTATTTTTTCAGAATTTGACTAATTAAGGTCTGCGGTCGTATTATTTAGTAAATAGTTTAGTTTTTTGAAAGGAGTCCGAACATGAAGATATTGTTTTATGCCGCAAAGATCTATGACAAGAAATCCTTTGATCCCGAACTTGAAAATTTCCCGGGAATAGAGATCGATTATCTCGAATATGAGCTTGACTCCAGAACCGCAGCACTTGCAAAAGGATACGAAGCAGTCTGTGCCTTTGTCAGTGCAGATGTCGGTGCTGCTACACTCGAAGTTTTCAAAGAGTGCGGTGTAAAATATGTTCTTATGAGATGTGCCGGATTTAATAATGTCGATACCGAAAAAGCAAAAGAACTGGGCATCATAGTAAAGCGTGTTCCGGGTTATTCCCCCGAATCAGTTGCGGAACTTGCCATGGGACTGGCTCTTGCAGTAAACAGAAGACTTTATAAGGCATACAACAAGGTTCGTGAAAATGACTATACCCTCAAGGGACTCCGTGGTGTCAATTTCTACGAAAAAACTGCCGGAATCGTAGGAACCGGAAAGATTGGTGCCGCAATGGCAAGGATCTGCAGGGGATTTGGCATGAAAGTCATTGCATATGATGTATATGAAAATCCTTCCCTTAAAGATTTTGTCGAATATGTAACTCTTGATGAACTGCTTGAAAGAAGTGACCTTATTTCTCTCCACTGCCCTCTCATGGATTCCACATATCACATGATCAATCTTGAATCCATCAAAAAGATGAAGGATGAGGTCATACTGGTCAATACATCAAGGGGCGGTCTCATCGATACCCAGGAACTCATTGAAGGAATCCGCCTCAACAAATTCCTTGGCGTCGGCCTGGATGTATACGAAGAAGAGACCGGAAACGTCTATATGGACAGATCCGATGAGATCATGGAGCATTCCGTAACCTCAAGACTTCTCTCCTTCCCCAACGTACTGATCACATCACACCAGGGCTTCTATACAAAGGAGGCACTTGCTGCAATTGCTCAGACAACACTTCAGAATCTGAAGGATGCTGAAGCCGGAATCAAAAACGATAACGACGTGGCATAAAATGAACGGACATCTTTATATAATAAGGCATGGCATAACCGACTGGAATAAAATACACAAACTGCAGGGAAGCACGGACATACCGTTAAGTGAAGAAGGAATCGAAATGGCAAAAAAAGCCTGCGAAGACTGCCGGGATATCCATTTTGACATTTGTTTTTGTTCACCCCTGACAAGATCGAAGCAGACCGCATCTTACGTTCTGGAAGGCAGGGATATTCCGATTGTGTATGATGACAGACTTCGGGAAATGAACTTCGGGATATTTGAAGGGACCACGGATTACCAGACCGACCCTTCGGTAAGAGTAAATGTATTTTTCAAAGAACCGGAAAAATATACCTTCCCTGTAGAAAACGGTGAAAACATTAATGATCTGATGAAAAGGACCGGTGAATTTCTTGAAGATAAGATATATCCCCTTCTTGAAGAAGGTAAGGACATTCTTATCTCGGGACACGGGGCCATGAATTCCTCAATCATATGCCATGTAAGGCATCTGCCCCTGAGGGATTTCTGGAAAGCCGGAATAGAGAACTGCAAACTGATAAAGCTTATCTGAGACCGGTGTCATACCGAAAACCAGGCATATTAAAACTCCCGGAACTAAATGTTCCGGGAG
>ONTX01000348.1 GCA_900320825.1 uncultured Lachnospiraceae bacterium
GTATGATAAATAAAAGCCAATCTGTTATATGTAAGTTCAGATTGGCTTTTACATCCAATATTCATGTATACACTTCATTTTAGAGTTTTTTCAGAAAAAACTTTCACAAACTTTCAAGCCCGAATTTGTTAGTATCTCACAAAGGTGAGATGCCAAGAAATTCGGGCTTTTTTTATTCCCAAAACACAAGGAGGTGAACCAATGGCCGGAAACTTTGACGGGATAAAGACAAGGAAGTTCGGTATCGAGATCGAAATGACAGGTATTACCCGCTGCTCGGCGGCGAAGGCTTTGAAGAAAGCACTCGGAGGTGATATAGAACACATCGGCGGCAGCTATGATAAATACACTGTCAGCGATGCAAAAGGCAGATTCTGGCAGATAGTGTATGACAGCAGCATATTTGCAAGAAAGAAAAACGGCGATTATGCGAGTGATCTGTATAAGGTGGAGATGAACTCCCCTATTCTTGAATATGAGGACTTTGACCTTCTGCAAAGCGTCATTCGCTCGCTGAGAGAGGCGGGAGCTATCACAGGTCCGCAGTATGACTGTGGAACGCATATCCACATTGATGCTGCCGATTACACCCCGCAGCAGATAAGAAATCTTGTAAATCTGTGGTCATCAAAAGAGAACTATCTGTGGGATGCGCTTCAGGTATCATCGGATCGTTCAAGGTATTGTAAAAAGATCAACAGGGCATTTGTGGAGAAGCTCAACAAGAGTAAACCCATTACTATGGACAAGATGCTTTATATAATGCACCAAATGGAACATCACTCGGTTTGAGATCCCCATTTTTGGTAGGATGCCATTCCTTTGCAATTTCCGGGTACTTATATTCCAAACTGTTCATCTTCTGATCAGTAATATATCCTGATAAAATACCATTACGATCTTTATTTATGTCAACCTTGATATCTGTTTTGCCAACGATAAGCAATAGTTCTGTAATTGCTTTAGTCAGACTTTTATCAGATTTTTTATCTGTACGAATTATATTTATGCAATCGGGCAGCTTAGACAACTCCGGTTCACGAATCCTGATCATTTTTATATTATGCTCCATGCATAAATTATTTTTCTGGATATCAATGCTCTCTTTATTTTTGTTATTATGCCAGGCTTGTCCGTCATATTCAATAGCAGTAAATACAGACGGAATATAAATATCCAGTTCCATTCCCAAATGGATATCACGAGAAACCGCATCAGAAAAAGCTTGTTTTATATAGAATAGTATTGCTTGTTCTGCAAAAGATGTTTGAGGATTACAAAAAGGACACCCTCTGCCACTTGATCTTGAATCAACAGTTGCTTGCCATTCATGCCCTCTTTCACACTTCCACCAGACCTTTTTGCCGTAATGAGGTCTAATATCTGAAGGCTTTAACTCACCATTTTTATTAGGGTGCCATTCAGCTGCCAGTTTTGGATTGATAGTTGCCAAATCATTATATCCGGCAAGAGCCTTTTTCCCCGAACAATATGGACAGCCGTTTCCCTCAGATCTGTTTGAAACAGTACTGATCCATTCATGTCCCTCTTTACATTTCCACCATACTTTTCTATTGCTTTTCACCATAAAATCAGATGGAGTTAACGGTGCGTTCTTTTCATAATTCCATTCTTTAGCGAGCTCAGGATTCTTAGTTGCAAGATCATTAAATCCAGCTAATAGAAGCTGACTGCTGCAATAAGGGCAGTTTCCATTTTTTGTCCTTTGACCAACGCCCATACTGTAAGAGTGTCCTTTACTACATATCCATTTAACTTTCAATTGAGACCCGCTTACATAATCAGAAGGCTTTTTATTATTAGAATTATAATCCCACTCGTCAAGCAGATCTTGGCGATTATTGTTAATACACCAAGTTTCAAAATCATTAAACCCATATAGTACCTTTCGGTTAGTGCAATATGGACATCTACTGCCATTTTTTCTATGGATAAGGCGGGTTTCCCACTCATGCCCAAACGAGCAACGCCACCATATCTTTTTACTAGTACTTGATGAATAATCAGTCATTGGTTTTGCATTCTTTTCATTATTCCATTCTGCTATTAGGTCATTTCTATTATTCTCGATACACCAAGTGTAAAGATTATTATATTGCATTTCATTTCCCGACAAATGATCGCCCCCAATAACGCCTATACGGTTATATCCCTAATTAAATCATTGATTTTTGAAATAGCTATTACATAGTCTTCATCTAATCTTACTCCTGAAGGCTTTCCATCGACAGTTTCAACCGGAGCTTCAAATCTATAGGCAAAGCTGCATTTTTGATGATATGTGTTATATAATACATACCATACACCATACAGGAGTATCCCTGCTTCCGGACACCAATGCTATTATCTCTATTGTATGCTGACCATTAAACACATAATTAATACCATCACGTCTGCTGACTTTTACAGGGTTTATCTGACACAGATCAAAATGCTTGGCAGCTCTCTCCACATGCTTCTTAGAAAGGTTGCGTTGATAATCCTGATCCGAATAGAGATTTCTTATTGGCATTAATTCTAATTTAACATCAGGAATATATGGTGAATAATCCATCATTTTCTTTTATCCTCCAAATCCAGTAACATCTTTGACGATACGCCAATTAGCTCATCAAGCAGATAAAAAAGTTTCATCTTTGCATTTCTTGATATTTTTCCGATTTCAGTATTTGCGCTTGCTTTTTCAATGGATTGAATCCATGTAGGTATGGTAAATGCAAGGCTCATCACATATGCATCCGGATCATAATTTGGCATATCCTTGATAGATGTTACCGGCTTATTTCCCACCGGAAAATCTTTTTTAGGAGTGTTAGCAATACGCTCTCTTTTTAGTATTTCGATTTCACGCCTAATATCAGATGTCGGCTCTTTTGATAAAGACAACACGTTTTTATTCTTTGCACTTCTTGACGAGAGGTCAGCTCAGGGCTATGCTGGACTATGTGCGTGAGGGCGATACGCTCTTTGTGGAGAGCATCAGCCGTCTGGGTAGGTCTACAAAGGACTTGCTGAACATCATCGACACGCCCACCGATAAGGGCGTTACTCTCATCAGCCACAAGGAGAATATTGACACCAATACTCCGTCAGGCAAATACATGTTGACCGTGTTCGCAACGCTCTCACAGTTGGAGCGTGAACAGCTCAAACATCGACAGCGTGAGGGCATCGAGATCGCTAAGGCTCAGGGCAAGTATACGGGCAGAAAACCCATCCCCACCGACTGGACAAGGTTCGGGCAGCTCTATGGGGAATGGAAATCAAAGCACATCACGGGGCGTGATTTTATGCGGAGAATGGATATGTCGGCAAATACCTTTTACCGCCGTGTGCGTGAGTATGAACTCCGTCACGGCATCACCGAGCTGACCTCTGCATGACCGTCTGGCGAACGGAAA
>ONTX01000028.1 GCA_900320825.1 uncultured Lachnospiraceae bacterium
ATCAATTGTGTAAAGATGATCAAGGAGAAATATCCCGATCTTCCAGTTATTGCAGGTAATGTGGCAACCGGCGAAGGAACCAAGGCTCTCATCGAAGCAGGTGCGGATGCCGTTAAAGTAGGAATGGGTCCCGGATCCATCTGTACCACCAGAATCGTTGCCGGAATCGGTGTTCCCCAGATCACAGCCATCATGAACTGTTATGCTGTTGCCAAAGAGTTCGGAATTCCCATTATCGCAGACGGCGGTATCAAGTATTCCGGAGATGTTACCAAGGCTCTTGCAGCAGGCGGAAGCGTTTGTATGATGGGTTCGATCTTTGCCGGATGTGAGGAAAGTCCCGGAGAATTCGAACTTTATCAGGGAAGAAAATATAAGGTTTATCGTGGAATGGGTTCCATTTCCGCAATGGAGAACGGAAGTAAGGACCGTTATTTCCAGGAAAATGCCAAGAAGCTTGTTCCCGAAGGCGTCGAGGGAAGAGTTGCATACAAGGGACTTGTAGAGGATACCGTATTCCAGCTTCTCGGCGGACTCAGAGCCGGAATGGGTTATTGCGGAGCTTCGGATATCCCCACTCTTGCACAGACCGGCAAGTTCGTTAAGATATCTGCTGCATCCCTCAAGGAGAGCCATCCTCATGATATTCATATCACCAAGGAAGCTCCCAACTATTCGGTTGAAGGATAAAAGATTAAATTTATATAAAATAGCGTGAAAGCAAGAAAAATGCGTCGGATATGGCCGGCGCATTTTCTTTTAATTGTCTATCATATGTGGTATATTAAACTATGTATGAAAATGTCTTTTCGAGGTTTCCATGGTTAGAGCCAGAGTCATTGATAAAAAACAGCTTCAGATAGTTCAGGACCTTATATGCTCCTTTGTAGGGGTGAGCGGGATCATTTTGGACAATGCTTTAAAACCTTTGTCGGAAGTAAGTAATGACAAGGTATGCGGAGGTGCCATTTCCCAGCTTTTAGGCAGTGAATATCTTGAGAGAATGCTTGAGATGGTCAGTGACGGATCCCCGGAAGATATATGTATCCAGAGCGTGGAAGACTCGGAATCCGGGATGATAAGCGTTGCCGTGGTAAGCATCAGGCCCGATTCCCATCCTTATATCACCGGTGTTGTGGCGGCTCCTGCAGGCTTCGGAGATGACAGGTTCACAGTTTTTCTTGATATGATGAAGAAGACTGTGGAGAGATATCTCGCCCCTGCTTCCGCAGATGAGGGAAATGAGGATATTTATGACGGCAGGGAAGTGGATAATACCCTGCTTGTCCTTGAGACCACCAAAAATATCCTTGAGCTCATGGATTCATCCGACGGTATAGAGGCTGTTTTTAAGAAATGGATAGAACTTACCGCAGGTTTCTTAAAAACGGATGCCTCTGAGATACTGCGTCTTTCGGCAAAGGGTGCGGATGTTGTTGCAAGGTACGTTTCACCCGATTACGGAATGCCTGATGCGGCTGTGAAGATGCCTCAGGCCATAATCGCAAAAAGCAATAACCCCCTGATAGTTTCATCGGATCTTCTCGATAAGGATCCTGCTTTTTATGAGGCAAAAAGAGCTGATATCAAGGCATTTATGAATTTCCCCCTTCTTGTAAGAGAAAGTGGGGAGGGAACGTTTATCGCCTGTTTTACACAGAAGAAACACAGGCGCAGCTGGACTATCGATGAGATCAGATTTGCTTCGGATGCTGTCAGGATAATACAGAGTATCATCCATTCCAGGCTCATGTACAGCACCATAACGAAGTATTCGGGGTCCGTAACCGAAATACTGGACAATGTGGGCTGCTGTGTGTTTTTAACCTCGGAAACCACCGGAGAGGTACTTTTTGCCAATAATATGCACATTGAAACTTTCGGCAATTCCTGGCAGGAAGGCGACCTCAGAGATGTTATCTCAAGGGGCAATTTTGATAATCCCATAAGCGGTTCATTTGAATTTTTGTATCCCCAGAGCCGCAGATGGTTTGATCTTATGTATAAAAAAGTCGAATGGGTTGAAGGTTCTCCCGCCATGCTCTATTCGCTTTACGATATCACCGACAGAAGGCTTTATCAGAGAAAGATCGAGCAGCAGGCGTTTACCGATTTTCTTACGGGGCTTTATAACCGCATGTGCTGTGAGAAGGATCTTGCCAAGCTTATTGACGATGCCAAGATGACTTCAAGGCAGGGAGCGGCTGTCTTTATCGATCTTGACGATTTTAAGCATATAAATGACGGATTGGGACACCAGTACGGGGATATCCTTCTTAAGGAAATATCAGGTGCCTTACAGAAGATTCGCGGAGTCGAGGGTTCATGCTACAGAATGGGAGGGGATGAGTTCGTTGTCCTGGTGCCTCCCGGAGCATATGAGAGATTTGACGATATCAAGTCCGATATTCTTAAGATCTTTTCATCCCCCTGGCTTCTTAAGGATATCGAATACTACTGTACGGCAAGTATAGGAACCGTTGTTTTCCCGGATTACGGTGACAATGTAAGGGACCTTCTCAAGAAGGCGGATATAGCCATGTATTCGTCCAAGAAGACAGGTAAAAACCGTATTACCGAGTATACTGACGGTCAGGAAACCATTTCCGGAAGGCGTCTTGATATGGAAAAGAACATGAGGGACGCTTCCGCCAGTGATTACAGGGAATTTGAGGTTTATTACCAGCCTATCATGAATATTGAGCAGGGTGGACCTGTATGTGTGGGTGCAGAAGCACTGGTCAGATGGAACAGCACCAAAATGGGCTTTATCTCACCTTCGGATTTCATTCCTCTTGCCGAATATCTCGGACTGATAAATCCTATCGGTGGACATGTGCTTGAAATGGCATGTAACGACTGCAGGGAGTGGAATGAGAAGTACGGTAAGGATTTTAAGGTAAATGTTAACCTTTCGGTGGTTCAGCTCCTTCAGAACGATATAGTGGAAGTGGTTGAATCAACCATAAAAAGATCCGGCATAGATCCCGGAAAACTGTGTCTTGAAGTCACCGAATCCCTGGCAATAAACGATATGCCCAGGATGATAGGTATTTTAAGCGGCATAAAGGCTTTGGGATGCACTATAGCGCTTGATGATTTCGGAACCGGTTATTCTTCTCTTAATCACATAAGAGAGATACCTTTTGACATAATCAAGGTGGATCAGAGCTTTGTAAGGGACCTTGATACAGACGCTTATGCCCAGTCGTTCGTAAAAATGGTTGCCGAACTGGCGGGTACCATAGACGTTGATATCTGCCTGGAGGGAATAGAGACAGGGGCCCAGATGGACAAACTTGACGGTATGAGGATCAGGTATATCCAGGGATACTACTTTGATAAACCGCTGAGAAAAGAAGAATTTGTTGCCAAATACATTAAATAAATCAATTGCGGAGGTAAGGTCATGTCACTTGAATCAATGCTGAGCGAGAATTCGTATCCCGGAAGAGGAATAGTTGCCGGAATGAGCTCCGACGGAAAATATGCCGTATGTGCGTATTTTATCATGGGCAGGAGCGAAAACAGCCGGAACAGGGTATTTGTTGAGGTTCCCGAAGATAATGGGATCGAAACCAGACCCTACGACATCAATAAGCTTTCGGATCCCAGCCTTATAATATATCATCCCGTACGTGTGGACGGACCCACTACCATAGTTACCAACGGCGATCAGACAGACACCGTAAGAAACGGTCTTGATAAAGGATTTACATTCGAGCAGTCACTCAGGAGCCGTACTTTCGAGCCGGATGCTCCGAATTACACCCCCAGGATCTCTGCCGTTCTTAATGTTCATGCAGGGAAATATGATTATCAGATGTCTATAATCAAGAGTGAAGACGGAACCCCCGAAAGACCCATTCATTGCACCTACTCCTACGGAAAGCCCGTTCCCGGGGAAGGACATTTCATTCATACCTATCAGCATGACGGAGACCCACTTCCCAGTTTCAGCGGAGAGCCCAAAAAGGTAGAAATAACAAGTGGTATTGATGATTTTGCTCTTTTGATCTGGGATTCACTTAACCGTTCCAACAGGGTCTCACTGTTCGTAAGATTCATTGATATAGAAACAGGCGATACCGAAACACGCATTATTAATGCCAATAAATAATCACAAACGTGATTTTGAGTTGAAACCGCAAGTTATTTAAATAGAAAATTATTAATAACACATATTATCGGCATACATAAAAGATGTTATCTAACGAAGAGGGCACCCTTTTCGATATCAAACGATATTTATTGCTGTTATTTTTAACACGATAGGATATCTGACGATATTTAAAATGTATTGCCGAATATATAAGATTACATTAAATGAAAGGTTTGGAATATGAGCGAAATACAATTAAAATACGGGTGTAATCCCAATCAGAAGCCCTCAAGGATCTTTATGGAGGATGGAAGTGATCTTCCTGTAACAGTTCTTAACGGCAAACCCGGATATATTAATTTTCTGGATGCCTTTAACGGATGGCAGCTTGTAAAGGAACTTAAAAAAGCAACAGGTCTTCCTGCAGCAACTTCTTTTAAGCACGTTTCGCCTGCAGGTGCTGCTGTCGGAACGCCTCTTTCGGATACACTTGCCAAGATTTACTGGGTTGACGACCTCGGAGAGCTTACTCCTCTTGCAAGTGCATATGCCCGTGCCAGAGGTGCGGACAGAATGAGTTCATTCGGAGATTTCATTGCTCTTTCGGATGTGTGCGATGTATGTACCGCAAAACTTATTAAAAGAGAAGTTTCTGACGGAATCATAGCTCCCGGTTATGAGCCCGAAGCTCTTGAAATCCTTAAGACCAAAAAGAGCGGAGCTTACAATATAATTCAGATCGATGAGTCATATGTTCCCGCTGAACTTGAGAAGAAGCAGGTTTACGGTATTACTTTTGAACAGGGAAGAAATGAACTTGATGCGGATGAGGTTCTTCCCGGTCAGATCGTGACCAAAAATAAGAACATTCCCGACAGTGCTCTTATGGATATGAAGATTTCCCTTATCGTTCTTAAATATACACAGTCCAATTCGGTCTGCTATGTAAAGGACGGACAGGCTATCGGTATCGGAGCAGGTCAGCAGTCCAGGATCCATTGTACCAGACTTGCGGGAAGCAAGGCTGATAACTGGTGTCTCCGTCAGAGCCCCCAGGTTCTGGGTCTTAAGTTCAAAGACACGATCAAGCGTCCCGACCGTGACAATGCGATAGATCTTTATATCGGAGATGAATATGAGGATGTTCTTGCTGAAGGTGTTTGGCAGACGATTTTTGAGGAAAAGCCTCCCGTATTTACCAGAGAAGAGAAAAAAGCATGGCTTTCCCGCATGACTGACATCACCATTGGATCCGATGCTTTCTTCCCTTTTGCGGACAATATCGAAAGAGCGTTCAAGAGCGGTGTAAAATATGTAGCCCAGCCCGGCGGATCCAAGAGAGATGACGTGGTTATCGAGTGCTGCGATAAGCATGATATGGTCATGTGCTTTACCGGAATCAGACTTTTCCACCATTAAGCAAGTAACCGGTTTGTTCATATAATAAATGTTCAGGAGCCTAGAGATGAGCGACGAAACTAAAGTAACGGAAAATAACGAGGGTGAAAAGCGTTCACGCCATTTTATCCAGCAGGAGATCGATTCGGACCTTGAAAAGGGAAGATTCGACCATGTTCAGACAAGATTCCCCCCGGAACCCAACGGATATCTTCATATAGGACATGCCAAGAGCATACTTCTTAACTATGGACTTGCGGAAGAATACGGCGGAAAATTCAATCTGAGATTTGATGACACAAATCCCACCAAGGAAAAGAGTGAGTTTGTTGAATCCATCAAAGCAGATGTCAACTGGCTGGGTGCCGATTATGAGGACAGGCTGTTTTTTGCCTCCGATTACTTTGATCAGATGTATGAAGGCGCAGTAAAGCTCATAAAGAAAGGCAAGGCATATGTTTCAGACCTTACTGCGGATGAGGTAAGAGAGTACAGAGGAACCTTTGAACAGCCCGGCAAGAACGACCCTTCAAGAGACAGATCTGTAGAGGAAAATCTCAGGCTTTTTGAGGAAATGAAGGACGGAAGATATGCCGATGGAGAAAAAACCCTCAGGGCCAAGATCGATATGGCTTCTCCCAATATCAATATGAGAGATCCCGTAATATACCGCGTTGCTCATATGACCCATCACAGGACCGGGGACAAGTGGTGCATTTATCCCATGTATGACTATGCTCACCCTGTTGAGGATGCCATTGAAGGCATAACACATTCGATCTGTACCCTGGAATTTGAGGATCACAGGCCTTTGTACGACTGGGTTGTTAAGGAACTCGAGTATCCCATGCCTCCCAGACAGATAGAATTTGCAAAGATGTATCTTACAAATGTTGTAACAGGTAAGAGATATATCAAGAAGCTTGTGGAAAGCGGAACCGTGGACGGATGGGATGATCCCAGACTGGTGTCCATCAGTGCACTCAGGAGAAGAGGATTTACCCCTTCCAGCATTAAAAAATTCGTTGAACTCTGCGGAATTTCAAAATCCCAGGCCTCAGCCGACTACGCAATGCTTGAATACTGCATCCGTGAAGATTTAAAACCCACTGCATGCAGATATATGGCAATCCTTGACCCCATCAAGCTTGTCATCGACAACTATCCCGAGGGTCAGACCGAAGAACTTACAGGTATCAACAACCCTGAAAATGAGTCTCTGGGAACAAGGAAGATTCCCTTCGGAAAAGAACTCTATATTGAGAGAGATGATTTTATGGAGGAGCCGCCCAAGAAGTACTTCAGACTTTTCCCCGGTAACGAAGTAAGGCTTATGAATGCCTATTACGTTACCGCAACAAGCTGTGAAAAGGATAATAACGGAAAAGTAACTGTGGTACACTGTACCTACGATCCCGAGACAAGGGGCGGGGATTCCGCTGACGGAAGAAAGGTAAAGGGTACGATCCACTGGGTTTATGCCGGATCTGCAATAAATGCGGAGGTTCGTCTTTACGAGAATATAGTCGATGAGGAAAAGGGCGTATATGATGAGGAGGGAAATCTCAACCTCAATCCCAATTCTTTGAAGATAATGTCTGATTGTAAGCTTGAGCCTGCTTTTGCGGGAGCCAAGGCATTTGACAGGTTCCAGTTTGTCAGAAACGGTTTCTTTGCAGTTGATTATAAGGATTCGACCGATGAACATCTTGTCTTTAACCGAATAGTCGGACTTAAGAGTTCGTTTACTCTGCCGGCGCAGAACTAAAAGGGTTAATTAATGCAGATTTGCGATATTTTTAGGAGGTTTTTGTATGGGTGGTCTTTTATCCGGATTTGAAAGTCTGGGCCTCGGAAATCTTGAGAATAAGAGTATTTTTGAGAAAAAAGAAAGCAAGACAAGGGATATACCTGATGCCAAAGAGCATAAGGAACCCGAATATAACGAGGTTGATTTCATATACGACAAGAATTTTAAATGTCCCGTATGTGATGCAACGATAACCGCCAAGATCATGAAGACCGGAAAGGCCAGACTCAAGGGCACGGATTATGATCTCCGCCCCATTTATGAAGGTTTTGCCGCCGAGAAATATGATGTCCTTATGTGCCACAGATGCGGATATGCTGCTCTCGGAAAGTATTTTTCAGTGATCCTTCCCGCACAGGTCAAGATGATCAAGGAAAATATCAGCAGCAACGTGGTTCTCACCAAATATGATGACGGAGACATTTATTCCTATGATCAGGCGCTGGAAAGATATAAACTCGCTCTTGCCTGTGCCGTCGTAAAGCGTGCAAAATCCAGCGAAAAAGCCATGGTCTGTCTCAGAACAGCATGGCTTATGAGAAGTTATCAGGAATATCTTGCAAAAAAGGGCGAAAATAAAGAACTTATAGACAGCCTTAAGGAGCAGGAGGAAGAGTACGAGTCCAATGCATACCAGGGATTTCTCGAGGCAAGGGAATCCGAAACGCCTCCCATTGCAGGAATG
This sequence comes from uncultured Lachnospiraceae bacterium, assembly GCA_900320825.1. Taxonomy (GTDB): domain Bacteria; phylum Bacillota; class Clostridia; order Lachnospirales; family Lachnospiraceae; genus AC2028. The sequence goes on from ONTX01000028.1 coordinate 7,996, forward strand.
GATGCGGTGACACTGGATTATCTGCTAGCACAGCTTTCATTCCACGTAGGAGATTATGATAACTGTTCCAGAATGATCTCAGGAATCCTTACATCCCCGGGTGCAAACGCCAGGATCAAGGATAAAACAAGAGATCTTAAGGATAAACTCGCAGAAGCTAAGCATTAACCGAATGAGATTATAAAAGAAAATCCCCCGCAATCGCGGGGGATTATTTTTCGCTGTCTTTTGGTATTATTTCTTGATCTCTTCGGATGTTCCTTCTGCATTGTCGGAATCATCAAAAAACTCTTCAACAGTCTTGCCTGCTTCATCAGCAGCCTCTTTAACGGTATCCGTTACATTCTTGGCTGTATCTTTAAGAGGAGTGAAATCATCGTCTTCTTCCTCTTCGTCCTCAAACTCTTCAAAAAGGTCATCGAGATCATCATCTGATGCAAACTTGTCCTTTACCTTTGAATATGCATCCTTGGCACTTTTGGAAACCTTTCCGGCAGTTTCTTTTGCGGTTTTTGTGAACTTTTTAGCCGCATCGGTAATATCATCCAGAGATGTATATGAGCGCTTGGGTGCTTCGGGAATCTCTTCGCCGTCACCTTCTATTATCACGGTCTCTTCTTCCTTCTTCTGATAGTAATAATATGCTGCAGCTGCGGCAATTGCGCCGAGAGTTGCTGTTCCAAGCAGGAACTTTCCGAATTTCTTGCCCATATCGTACTCCTTTCAACAGAGGTTACTCGCAATTTAGTGCGGTAAGGATATTTTAATACAAAAAACGCATATTTTAAAGAGAAAAATCGATAAATCTGTTGCTGTTTGCGGAGGAGTCGATAAACGAGAAAGGAAATTCCCGTAGACATTTTGAAAGATAAAAATTGATCCGGAGGAAAAGACTCGGAAAAGAAAAAAGAGATACTTAAGAGAAGTCAGGAAGATGGAACAGGATCTGAAAATGAATAAAAGATCTGTAAGAAAAAAGGAGGAGGGAAAACCCGGGAGAGAAAATCGGGTCACAAATTAACGCGGTAGCAGATTAATCTGATAACAGGTTAATTCAATAATGAATTAGCGTAATAGATAAAATTGCACATGAGATTTAATTTTCGGCGGGAAGAGAGGTAAAAGATGATGGGATGAGACCCGAGACCGGTGTAGAGACGGTGATTATATATAGATGTAAGCTTAAATACATACTATAGTGTGAAATACGACAAAATGTAATATTGTATACGATAAAATATAGTAAATGATAATAGTAAATATAGAAGGGTTATATCAATAAATAGAAATAATAGATATAAAACAGAGTTTCGGATATCGAGGCTGGAAGAAGAGTAAACCGTAAGACGGAGACCAGGTGAAAAAATGGATTTTTTTGATAACTAATGTACTTATGACAACAGATTCCGACATGATAATTTTATATTATATGTTTTGTATACAAAATCTAAATGACGACATGAGTGTTAGATTTTTATATGTCATTACGTGTGGATAACTTTTATTAGTATTTGCAAGGAGATTTTGGATTATCCACAGACGTCTGTGTCATAAAGTGGAAATCTGATACGTAATCACCAAGGATTCTTTCAAAATATTGAACGTTTGCAAATAAAATTTGCATTCTTTATACAGGATTATGTTTGCCGACAATACAGTCAAAATATGCTGTTATGTCAACCAAATAGGGAATACGGATGTTATGAATTCTCCCTGTGAGATCCGGATATACACCTTACTTTTCAATTGGATTTATAAAAATTGGAATTTTTATTTTTTAAAATTTCCAAATCAGTTTTTAAAAATAAAAAACCCACGGACCAAAATCTGTCCGTGGGTTTAATGATCGGTGTCTTAAGATCAGTTCTTGAAAAATACTCCCAAAACATTTCTGCCGAGGCTTGCCCCGATATTTCCACCGAGAGTTTTTCCGAATTTTCCTCCAATGGCACTTCCCATTGTCTTTCCGACTTCTCTTCCTACCGTTCCGGCAGCTGTCTTTGCGGTGCTCTGGGCTGCTTTTTTGGTCTTGTATTCCATGGAGTTTTTATCAACCTTGGCGGGTTTGGTCTGTGCGTTTGGCTGAGCGGCCTGTGCCGGTGCCTGTGCAGCCTGTGCAGAAACTCCTTCACCGCCATCATTTAAGCTCTGATTCCTCTGGAGAAATTCATACGCCGAATCCCTGTCGAAGAAATCATTGTATCTTGAGTAGAGCATTGAAGTTTTGATCTCACTGTCCCTTGTGGCATCATCGATAGGTCCCATAAGTGACTGGGGAGGCAGGATGGATGTCTTTTCAACCACTGTGGGAACGCCCTTTTCGTCAAGGACGGATACAAGAGCTTCACCGGTTCCCAGGTTCAGGATCGTATCGTAGGTATCGAATTCGGGATTCTCCCTGAATGACATAGCAGCAGCTTTAACAGCTTTCTGCTCCGCAGGGGTGTAGGCGTGAAGAGCGTGTTCGATCTTATTACCCAGCTGGGCCAGGATGGGATCGGGGATGTCTCTGGGGTTTTGTGTTACAAAATAGATACCGACGCCTTTGGAACGGATAAGCTTAACCACCTGCTCGATCTTGGACATCAGCGCTTTGGGCGCATCATTAAATAACATATGTGCTTCGTCGAAGAAGAACACCATTTTAGGCTTTTCGGGATCTCCGACTTCAGGGAGTGTCTCGAAGAGTTCGCTCATCATCCAAAGAAGGAAGGTGGCGTACATATTTGGTTTTCCGATAAGCTTCTGACAGTCCAGGACCTGGATGGTTCCCTTTCCGGAATTTTGTATCATCCAGTCTGTGATGGAAAGTGCCGGCTCGCCGAAAAAGCTGTCAGCTCCCTCTCCTTCGAGAGCAACTATCGATCTGATTATGGCATTTACGCTCTGTCTGGCAACATTTCCGTATTCCGCAGCATATTCTTTGTTATGGTCTGCTACATAATTAAGGATAGCTTTCAGATCCTTGGTGTCGATGAGGAGCATGTTATTGTCATCGGCTATCTTAAATATTATGGAAAGAACATCTGCCTGAGTGTCATTTATTCCCAGGATCCTTGAAAGGAGAAGGGGGCCCATTTCCGATATGGTTGTTCTTAAGGGCATTCCCTTTTCTCCGTATACGTCCCAGAAGTTTGCGGGATAGGAATCATATGAAAAACCGGCCTCGCTCAGTCCGAACCTTGCTATACGGTTCTGCATATCCTCGGAATCTTTGCCCGGCATACAGAATCCGGCCAGATCACCTTTGACATCAGCCAAAAATACGGGGACTCCCATATCCGAAAAAGATTCAGCCATTACTTTAAGGGTGATGGTCTTTCCTGTTCCGGTGGCTCCGCAGATCATACCGTGGCGGTTGGCCATCCCCGGATAGATACAGACCTTTTTGTCGCCGCTTTTTCCTATCCAGATAGTGCCGTTTTGCTTATCGTACATAGAAATACCTCCTGGTTATAAAATATATACCGTTATAATAACAATGTTACGAAAC
>ONTX01000039.1 GCA_900320825.1 uncultured Lachnospiraceae bacterium
AGCTAAGACTTCCTTATTATTAATGAGTCTGTTTCTCATTTCGGATGCTTTCCTGACATTATCCGGTGTATCTGCAAGACCGGTGGAAATCCACTTCTTATCACCCTTCTTGACTCCATCCTTTACATAGTTTTGAGTGATCACCATATACAGATATCCGCTTTTTCCCTGTATACCGGTTGCACGTCTTCCGTCTTTTTTAGGTCTGGCCATGATTAACCTGCCTCCTTTGTGAATTCAATGTCGGGATAGATGAATTCCAGAAGATACAGTTTCGGGATCTTGTAAGCTCCGCCGATCTTGAGTGATCGGATCGTACCTTTTTTCAGGTAGTTATAGACGGTGTTTCGACCTGTCTGTAATATCTTCTGAACATCTTCCGGCAAGAGTATGTCATTATACTCCGATAGCATCTGTGTGTACTCCATATTCTCCCCTCCTTCCCCTGTTTCTCTTCATTTCGTTGATCATTTCTTTTACCGCCTCATACGGCGTTGGATCCTTTACTCCGCAATGGTCCCTGATGCTTAGCATCTCTTCTTTCAGCTTACGATTTGCTCGCTGCCTTTCTCTGTTTTTCATTACACTCCTCCCATTTTCAGGTGCCTTTAATAAACCTTCTTTGGTATCGGCGACATCCGTTTCCGGGAAACGCCGGGTTACTTTCGAACCGGTTTTTGTATTGCCATGTAGCTGTTGCGCTACATATCTTACATTGTTATTATATGTAGCGGTATCGCTACTGTCAATAGTTTTTTATATTTTTGTAGTCTTTTCGCTACCGAAATGTTATAATGCTTGTAAATATAATAATTATGTGTCTTTAGGGAGATGATTGATTATGGATATCGCAGAGAGAATAAAGAAACTTAGGGAAACTTATGGAATTACTTCAAATGAGTTGGCAGATATTACAGGGATACATCCTGTTTCCATACGTAAGTATGAAACAAGGAAAATGGTTCCCGGAATAGAAGTGATCGATAAGATGTGTGAAGCACTCAGGCTTCCCAGAATGATCTTTGAGGGGATTCCTGAGCAATATACAGATTTCTCTTTTGAAGGCGATTTTTACCAGCTATTGTTCCTGCTGATGGCTAACGGAACGCTAGATGCTCGTGGGAAATGGATTGAAGATAGTGATAAAGATACTTATTTTACCTTTAATCCTCAGCTTTCAGAATATATCGAAATAAAACATGGAGACGAGACCATTCCTTTAGAGGATCTTTCCATTCATCTTCATTTTAAGCCAAACAGAATTATACAGACTTTTGAACGGTTCGAAGTATATCTGGAATTAATGAGAGCTGCTCAGGATGCGTTGGGAGCAAAACGATGGAATACAGAAGCAAAAGGAGAAACCCGCGAAGAATATGCTTCACGTATAGTGAAGATCGCGGAGAAAGAACAATTTGAGCTCATGCTGGAAGGCCACAGTTGGAAACAGCATATGACCGGAGTAGGAAACAAAGAGCAGACACTGGAAGCGCTGGATAAGCATATTCTGGAAGGCGGGGACTATTATAGCTTTGTAATGCAGGCTGATCTCCCTGAAGCAGAAAAGAACAGATATATAGAAGCGTTTGAGGAAGCTTATATTTCTGAAATTGTAGAGGAACAGATCGGATCATACCCCGGAGACAAATCCAAAGAGGAAAAATCAGCCTGGATAGATTCCAAGATAGAACTGATAGAAAAGTATAAAACAGATCATCCCGATTACAGGGAACAGGCAAAGCAACACGCAATTGAAAACGCACAGAAGGCGCGGGAAGACACAAACAGTGTGTCATAATCCGCCGAAACCGCCGATTGGCGGATTTAAGATAACAATTGTAAATGTGTCACCACTGATGACACTTTTTAAAAGGAGTAATTTGATATGGGGAATAAGCCAGAACTTGTAACCACACAAGGAGTTAAACTGGATAGTGAGTATGTTCAGTGGATACATGAAATAAAACAGCGCTACCGGAATTCTCAAATAAAAGCAGCTGTTAAGGTGAATTCTGAGCAGCTACTGTTTAATTGGCAGCTTGGCAGGGATCTTGTGGTCAGAAAAGCTGAAGAAAAGTGGGGAACCGGGATTGTCAATCAGGTCAGTTTGGACCTTCAGGCAGAGTTTCCAGAGACAAAGGGTTTTTCTGCACGAAATCTTTGGTTTATGAAGCAGTGGTACTCTTTTTATGCAACT
>ONTX01000330.1 GCA_900320825.1 uncultured Lachnospiraceae bacterium
GATGCTATCATTACGATTAACCGAGAAGATTACTGTTTCGCCGAAAAGCATTTGCATCCACTTTTTAAAACCTTTTATGTTCCCGGTGTAGGAATTGAGCTAGAACAATGGGAAAGTCACAAAGATATCAGGGAAGAACTGGGATTTAAAAACAAAGATTTTGTAATCATTGTTGTGGGTAGGCTTGAAAAGAACAAAAACTGTGGTGTTATTATAAACGCTGTCGAACACCTTCATGATAAAGACATTAAACTGGTATTCTGCGGTGATGGAGAGGATTATCAGCTATTAAATAGAAAGGCAAAAGGGATCAGCAATCAGGTTTTTTTCTTGGGAAACCGAACTGATATGTCTGATTTATATCATTTAGCTGACTGTTTTGTAATGGCCTCCTATCGCGAAGGACTGTCTCGTTCTATTATGGAAGCGATGGCATGCGGCTTGCCATGTATTGTATCAGATATTAGAGGCAACAGAGATTTGATAGATTTAGAAGGAGGCTTTCTTTTCAATCCTGATGATGTGATTGAATTGGCGGGGAGAATAAAAGAATTAAAAGAATCTTGTGAATTACGAGAAAAGATGAGCGCTCATAATCTAGAAAAGATAAGAAATTTCAGCTTTGAAAAGGTCGTAGAGGATCTTACAAGAATCTATAGTGAGGTGTTTGAACTGGAGACGTCATAATGCGAATTACAGACTTGATAAGTAAGGCATTTATTGGGGGCGATTGGTCGGTTGGTTACCGAGAGATAGGAACAAATTGGTATACTATAATACCTGTGAAAAAGGGATGGATTGCGGATCCTTTCTTATTCGAGTATAAAGGGGAGCATTACCTGTTTGTCGAGTATGTAAATGGAAAGAAAGGAGAAATTGCATATTTCAAGTTCATAGACCACAAACCTGTTTTTCAAAAGGTTATTATTTCTGAATCGTATCATCTATCTTACCCGTGTATATTCATGCACGAAGGAGACGTATACATGATTCCGGAGAGTGCTGACCATCATTCTATAGATCTTTATAAGGCCGAAGTATTTCCGGATAAATGGACAAAGGTATGCCAACTGGAAAAGGGAATATATTTTGATACGACATTTGTGAGTCATCACGGAAAAGAGTATCTATTTAGTTATCGTCCGAAAAAAGGAAGCTTTGAGTTGGTTCTGTTTTCATTAGATATTGTGAATCATAAGATTGAGCAGATTGGTAAAATTCAGTACAAAGAAAATATTGGGCGACCTGCTGGTATGTTATACGAAGAAGACCAAAAACTAATCAGGCCAGCACAGGATTGTTCAAGGAAATATGGAGAGAATCTGCTATTCTATTATGTTAATGGGCTAGACAATGGAAGACTGGCGGAAAACTATAAATGCATAGTATCTGCCAATGAAACAGATAGTAGGTATCAACGAATTCACACATATAATCGAGACTCCGCTTATGAGACTGTAGACTTCTTTAAAGAGAAATTTCACTTATTTAGACCAATAAAATTGACTCTTAAGATTATAAAGCAACGGCTATAATCGGGGAAAGGTAATCTATGAATATTGTGCTTATACGTTCAAACCCAGTAAGGCCATATCCGAGATTGGAGAAGATGGCAGGATGTTTGTTACGACGGGGCTATGGCGTAATAGTTCTGGCATGGGATCGAGACGACAACTATAAACCAAAGTCTGAAATACTGCAAATAGGAGAACAATCCTGCAAGATTATCAGAATTGGATTGAAGGGGCAGTTTTCCGGAGGAATAAAGAAGAATCTTGAAGGGCTAATAAAATTTCAGCAGTTTATATACAAATGGCTTAAAGTACACAGAAGAGAATATGATGTAGTACATGCGTATGATCTAGATACAGGATTTACTGCACAGAGAGCCGCTAAGGCTTTCCATAAAATATTTATCTATGATATCCCAGACTATTACTGCGATTCTCATTTCTATACAGGATTATTGAGGAAAGCTGTAATACTTGTTGAGAACAGTGTTATTAACAGTGCGTTTGCAACTATTATTTGCACTGAAGATCGTATTAAACAGATTTCTGGATCTAATCCTAAACGTTTATATGTTATTCATAATACGCCTAATGTTCCTGTGGTATATATGGAACCATCGAAGGAAAACATAGTCAAACTTGCTTATATTGGAATTTTTGGCAATGGGCGATTTTTAAGAGAGATTTGTGAGTTTGTATCTAATCATAAAAACCTAGAGTTCCATATTGGCGGTTATGGTGCCAATATGGAAGAATTTTTTTCTTCAATGTCTGAGAAAAATAAGAACATTATATATTATGGTAAAGTTCCCTATCAAAGAACTCTGGAAATAGAGAGGGGAGCCGATATATTGCCCATTATATATAATCCTTCGCTGAACGAAAATGTATATGCTGCACCAAACAAATTCTATGAGGCACTTGCGTTGGGCAAACCTATGATAATGGCAAAGCGAACAGGTATGTCCTCTGTATTGGAAAAATATGATTTAGGGGAGACAATCGAGTATAATAGTGAAAGCTTTGAAAAAGCTATTGAGAGATTAATAGCCAGAAAAGGCGAATGGGC
>ONTX01000133.1 GCA_900320825.1 uncultured Lachnospiraceae bacterium
CAAGTATGCTAAGGTTGAAGTTATCCGCGATGAGGACGGTATCATCACCGACTTCAAGACCACCGGTGAGTTCCCTAAGTATGGTAATGACGATGACCGTGTAGATGAGATCGCTCAGATGATCGTTCACAAGTTCATGACCGCAGTTCGCCGTCATCACACCTACAGAGAGGGTGTTCCTACAACCTCAATCCTTACCATCACTTCAAACGTTACCTACGGTAAGGCAACCGGTAACACTCCTGACGGACGTAAGAAGGGAATGCCTTTCGCTCCCGGAGCTAACCCGATGCATGGTCGTGACACCCACGGTGCTGTTGCATCACTGTCATCCGTTTCCAAGCTTCCTTTCAATGATGCTCAGGACGGAATCTCCAATACCTTTACCATTATCCCCGGCGCACTCGGCAAGGATGACAAGGTATTTGCAGGCGACATTGATCTCGACCTCAGCAAGAAATAATCAAAGACGCAAATCTCCGAAGGCCACGTGCTCATTATGAGCACCTTGGCCGGAGGGGACTATGAGAGTTAATGAATACCGGAAAGGAGACCCTTATGGATCAGAAAGACATGATTGACGATCTTGTTAAGATGCTTGATGATGGTTTTTCAAACGGCACCGGACATGTCAATGTAGACACTTCGGAAGATCAGTCGGATGTCCGGGATGTAACTACGATGGGATGTACGGATTGTTCCAGAACCCCGCTTGCATGCAGTGTTCCCACTCTCCATCAGGGAATCGATGATTATCAGTAAATAAATTACAGGAGGAAAAAACAATGGCAGCAGAAGCAGCTACAACACAGGTTAACAACCTTGTAAATCTTCTTGATGGTTATGCTACCAAGGGTGGCCACCATCTTAATGTCAATGTTCTTAACAGAGATACCCTTCTTGATGCTCAGCAGCATCCCGAGAATTATCCTCAGCTCACTATCCGTGTTTCCGGATATGCAGTAAACTTCATCAAGCTTACTCCCGAGCAGCAGGCTGACGTTATCTCAAGAACATTCCACGAGTCCATCTGAACCGCAAGAACACGAGCAAGAGCAGTTTTCCGAAGGAAAAATGCAGGATTGCGAGTGTTCACAGGATTGCGGAAGTTGCAAAGTAGCTAAGCAATCCGTGTGCTGAAACAATAGCCAAAAGGGCTGTCGCAATCGCGGCAGCCCTTTTTTATGCTTTAAAATAATTGCCTGAGCACTCTAAATATACAGAAAATGTGATAAGATAATATAGTTAAGAAAAAGATTTTGATATTTCTGGCTGATGCCCGGAGGTTATCATATGGTAGGAAAAATACATTCTCTTGAAAGCTTCGGAACTGTTGACGGACCCGGAACTAGATTCGTGGTCTTTGTCAAAGGCTGTCCCATGAGATGCGCTTACTGTCACAATCCCGATACATGGGAAATGACCGGAGCGACAGAGATGGAGCCTTCATATATCATGGAGCAGTATCACAGGAACGAAAGCTTCTATCAGAACGGGGGAGGTCTTACGGTGACCGGAGGAGAGCCCTTGGTCCAGATTGATTTTCTTATTGAGCTTTTTGAACTGTGCAAAAAAGACGGAGTCCATACCTGTCTTGATACGTCCGGTATCATGTTCGATCCGGACAATGCAGAGCTTATGAAAAAATATGACAGACTGTGTGAACTTACGGATCTTGTCATGCTGGATATCAAGCATATCGATAATGAACATCATAAGGATCTGTGCAAACAGCCCAATACAAATATCCTTAAATTCCCATTCTATCTTCAGGAAAAAGGAGTCGATATGTGGATAAGACACGTTATCGTTCCCGGGCTTACAGACGATGATAAATATCTTTATGATCTCGGATATTATATCGGACAGTTTCATAATCTCAGAGCACTTGATGCCCTTCCCTATCATGATATGGGAAAAAAGAAATATGAAGAGCTTGGTATCGACTACAGGCTTAAGGATACAAAGCCCCTTGACCCCAAGGTCCTTATTGAAAAGAAGCAAATAATCCTTGACGGAGTAAGGAAAAGAAGGGAAGAGTTGACGGCCGCAGGAGAAGACTTTTCTCACAAATAATACAGTTTGCATAAGCTAACTATGATTAGTCCGGGCTGTCCGTTTTTTCATTGAAATACCTGAATAATTGAAATATAATTATTGTGTTGTAAGAGAAAAGTAATGTATGAAAGGAGATTTGTCATGGCATATCAGATTGGTGAAGGATGCATCTGCTGCGGTTCATGCGAGGCTCAGTGCCCTGTTGGCGCTATTTCCATGGGTGATGGCAAGTTCGAGATAGACAAGGACAAGTGCGTTGACTGCGGAGCATGTGCAGGTCAGTGCCCTGTTGCTGCAATCGAGCAGGCATAATAAAAAATATTGCAAAGAAAATGCAGGCTTTTACAGCCTGCATTTTTTATTTCCCTGATTTTTTTTACTGACTTTTTACTCTTCCGGTTCTTCGGCTTTTAATCTTTCTTTATCTTCCTTGCTCATATTGGCAAACTTGGTATACTCGGGAAGCCATACCAGATGAATGTCTCCGGTTGCTCCGTTTCTCTGCTTGGCAATGATTATATCCGAAACATTTTTACGCTTTGTATCCTTGTTGTAATAGTCCTCACGATAAATGAACATTACAAGGTCCGCATCCTGCTCGATGGCTCCCGATTCACGAAGGTCTGAGAGCATGGGCTTGGGAGGCTTACGGCTCTCAACGGTTCTTGAAAGCTGTGAGAGTGCAACTACGGGGATGTTGAGCTCTCTTGCAAGTCCTTTAAGATCCCTTGATATCTGGGAAACTTCCTGCTGTCTGCTTTCAGCCTTTCCGCTTCCCTGCATCAGCTGGAGATAGTCGATGAAGATAATGTCCAGCATGCCCTTCTTCTTATATCTTCGGCATTTTGCCTTTACCTCGGCAACGGTAAGGCCGGGAGTGTCGTCTATGAATAATCCGGAATGACCTAAGTTTGTTCCGGAGGCTATGAGTTTTTCGAAATCATCGGTGTTGAGTCCGCCGCCTCTGAGCTTTTTGATATCGATCCTTGTATTCATTCCCAGCATTCTTGTGGCAAGCTGCGTGGAACTCATTTCGAGGCTGAATATACCCACGCATTTGTTCTTCTTAAGGACCATGTTCTCTGCGATATTGAGTGCAAGAGCGGTTTTTCCCATTGAAGGTCTTGCGGCGATAAGGATGAGGTCGGAATTCTGAAATCCTCCTGTCATGAAATTCAGATCGTCAAATCCCGTATCCACACCGGTGACATCACCCTGCATCTGGTTTGCTTTATGGATGTTAATGAGAGCCTCGGAGAAGATATCCTCTGTGGGTGTTATCTCCTTGGATATTCCCGCATCGGTCACCGTAAGGATATTTTTTTCAGCTTCATCAAAAAGACCGGTAAGATCTTCGGGATCTTCATATCCTTTTTCCGCAATCTTTTCGGCAGCTTCTATGAGCTGTCTTTTTATATATTTATTGTGCACATATGTAGCATAATATGTTGCGTTTGCACTCGTTGAGGATGAGGATTCGCTTGTTATCCCGATGATGTAAGACACCTGTGCGATATCCCCGGGAACATTTTTCTCCGAAAGGGTATTGGCAAGTGTTACGGGATCCACGCTTTTTCCTGCATTTGCCATTTCGACTATTGCATCGAAGATTATACCGTATGCCTTGTTGTAGAACTCATCACCGCTTTTGATGATCTCGTGAACGCTTTCTATCTTGTCGTTCTTAAGGAGCATACTGGTTATGACTGCCCGCTCCGAATCATCGTCATGAGGCATGACTTTCTTTAATACATTTTCATTGATACCGTCCATTATCAGGCCTCTTTAACTTCGATATTGATGACTCCCGTAACTTCCGGATGGAGCTTGACGTTTACCTTGTAACTGCCGGGAGCTTTGATGGAATCCTCTAGGACGATCTTCTTTTTATCGATCTCAATCCCGTGCTGCTTTTTGAACTCTTCCGCAATCTCCTTTGATGCTACGGATCCGAAAGCACGCCCGCCTTCACCTGTCTTGATGGTGGTGACGACGGTGAGTTTTGATATTTTCTCAGCAAGTTCTTTTGCCTGGGCAAGTTTTTCTTCTGCGATCTTGGCTGCATTAGCCTTCTGAAGCTTAAGGTCGTTGATGTTGCCTGCGGTTGCCGGAGCGCCTATTCCTTTTGGAATGATATAATTCCTTGCGTGTCCGTCGCTTACGTCAACAATATCTCCCTTTTTGCCAAGTTTCTTTTCATCCTGTAATAATATGATCTTCATCAGATTTCTCCACTTTCTAACATTGAATCTATAGTAGCTTTGAGTTCGCCGATGGCTTCCTCAATTCCGGTTCCTTCAAGCTGGCAGGCTGCAACGGACAGGTGGCCTCCGCCTCCCATACGCTCCATGAGAAGCTGTACATTGACTTCGTCTATGGATCTTGCACTTATATTTATCTTGCCGCCAAAATCGGTAAGAACGAAGCTTGCCTTTACCCCCTTGATGTTAAGAAGCTCGTTGGCTGCCTGAGCACCTATTACGGTAGGGCTGGGACAGTCGTCTGCAGTACAAACGCTTATTGCGAAATTGCCTCTGTAGATCTCTGCCTGTGACACAGCGTCGGCTTTGGCTTTGTATTCTGCCGCATCGGCACGGAACATCTTACGGACTCTTATAACATCGGCACCGCATCTTCTGAGGAATGCTGCGGCTTCGAAGGTTCTGACACCGGCCTTGCTCTGGAACGAGTTGGAGTCAACCATGATTCCCGAATACATGCAGTCGGCTTCCTCGGGGCGGATCTTTATATTGTCAGCCACATACTGAAGGATCTCTGAGATCATCTCACATGCGCTTGAAGCATACGGCTCTATATATGAAAGGGTTGCGTTCTCTATAACTTCGCTGCCTGTTCTGTGGTGGTCTAAGACAACGATGGTCTTGCACAATTTTATGAGATCGGGGCTCTCCGTGATGGAAGGCTTGTTAACATCCACGATGACAAGTGCGGAGCCTGCGGATGAAAGATCTGTAGCCTGTCCGGAGTTGATGATCACGTTTTCGTATTCTTCGCCTCCGCTTGTAAATGTATCTATAAGCGGCTGGATATCCGATGTGGGATTATCCATGACAATATATGCGTTCTTTCCGAGGACTTTGGAGATACAGTAGATACCGACCGCAGCTCCGAATGCATCGGCATCGGGATTTCTGTGTCCCATGATAAGGACATTGTCCTTGGCACTGATTATTTCTCTCAGAGCCTGTGCCTTGACTCTGGCTTTGACTCTTGTACTCTTTTCTACGGTTTGTGATTTTCCGCCGTAATAGGTTACCTGGTCCTTGGTCTTTATTACTACCTGGTCACCGCCTCTTCCGAGAGCAAGATCGATTGCGTTTCTTGCGTATTCGTAATTCTGTGCATAGGACAGACCGTCGACTCCAAGGCCTATGCTGGCTGTGACTGCCATTGAGTTTTCGCCGATCTTTACGGTCTTGATATCGCTCAGCAGATCGAAATGCTTATCCTGCATATCCGCAATGGCTTTCTTTCTCAGGATGACCAGATATTTGTCTTTTTCGGTCTTACGGCAGATTCCGTCCACACCTGCAATATACTTGTTAACTTTTCTGTCTATCAGTGCTGCAAGAAGACTCTGCTTTACCTCCTCGACACTTTCCATTGCCTCATAGAAGTTGTCGAGATATATCATTCCCACACAGAGGGACTGGTCGTCGAGTTCCTGCAGGGCAATGTTTAATGCAGTCTTGTCGAACATGAACATTGCGATCAGGTACCCGTTGTAGCCTTCGGCATCGATAAGATTGCTGTTTTCTGCCATTTCCTTAAGAGGGATCCTCTTAAGTTTTACATTGTAATCTCTGCCTTCATGCTCGATCTCGAATTCCGACTCAATGGAATCGGCATCTTTGGGCAGCTTTTCGCCTGTGATGAGAGGGAAGAGCGAGGTTATGGGACCTGTATACTTTCCGGTCTGTCCGGTTACCTGCTCGAAAGACAGGTTCATCCACATCACCTTGCCGTCTTCATCAAGAAGTGCATAGGGGATATCCAGTTCTCTCAGGAGTTTTCTTTGTATCTGACCATACTCTGTAGCGAAGCTTACAAGCTCATTCATGATCATGGGCTTGTTGTTATAGTAGAGAGTCAGTGATATGGCAAAGTAAAAAATGGTAAAAGCACTCAGGAGTGCTCCTGCCTGAAGATTAACAGCAAATATGGCCGCATTAACAACAAGGAGCAGGATTCCAAGGTATATGCTGTAGCGCATATATGATCTC
>ONTX01000182.1 GCA_900320825.1 uncultured Lachnospiraceae bacterium
TATGGTGTTTGAAAGTACGGGAGGAAGGGGACACAGTAATGTAGATATCTTATCTTTCCTGACGATCCATTTTTTATCCCTGTATGAGTGAGTGATGAGATATGTTCCTGCGGCACCGATAAGGGTTGCCAGAGAACCGAAGATAACATCAAGGTAATGACAGCCGGTCAGGATATTGCTGATTACGCATCCCAGAAAAAGACCGGGAATAGCTGCGGGAGTGAATGCCGGCAGAACGGTAAGTGCTTCGGAGAATCTTACCTGGATGACACCGCTTGCAATATTTAAAGATCCTGCAAGAATGGTAAGAACAGTGTAGAGTGCCGCAATAAGTGCACCCTGAGTGAGATAAAGTACGTTTTTTTTCATTTTTATTTTCCTCTAGTTTTGATTTAAGGGACAAATGTTCCTAAGTCAGGAAGGTTTCGAACTGACTTTTTATGCTATAATATCCTCTTGGGGACATCAAATGGCATAATATCTTAAAAAGCCTCTTATGTCCATAAAAACTTTGTAAATTTTTCGGAGAAAGAATATGTACACCATAGATTTTTCAAAGCCTGTAAAGATCTTTTTTGTCGGGATCGGCGGAATAAGCATGAGCGGACTTGCGGTTATATTAAAACGTGCGGGATTCGACGTGTCGGGATCTGACAGGGACAGATCGGATGTTACTTCTTTTCTTGAAAGTGAAGGCATAAAGGTCTTTTACGGTCAGAAAAAAGAGAACATTACGGAAGATATTGATGTCATCGTTCTTACCGCTGCAATACATAAGGATAATCCCGAATATGTACGGATGGAAGAACTGGGAATCCCCCATTTATCCAGAGCGGAACTTGTAGGTCAGCTGATGCGAAACTATGAGACTTCCATAGCTATCAGCGGAACTCACGGAAAGACCACAACAACTTCCATGATAAGTGAGATACTTCTTGCATGCACAGATGCAGATCCCACCATATCCGTGGGAGGAATGCTTCCTTCCATCGGCGGTAACATAAGAGTCGGAGGAAAAAAGTATTTTGTTACCGAAGCCTGTGAATATACCAACAGCTTCCTGAACTTTTTCCCGGACATTGCGCTGATACTGAATGTGGAAGAAGATCATATGGACTTTTTCAAAGATCTGGATGATATCAGGAATTCTTTTAAGAAGTTCGCACAGCTTGTTCCAAAAGACGGAACGGTGATAATCAGTTCTCATATAGAAGATACGGGATTCTTTACGGATGCCCTTGATTGCAAAGTACTTACATTCGGTCTTACGGATAAGGACGGTAAGTCCGGTAAAGCTCCCGATTATACAGCGGCAAATACGGTAATTGATGCAGCGGGAAATGCATCCTTTGATGTTGTTTTAAAAGGAGAGAAGGTCTCTCACGTAAGCCTTAAGGTTCCCGGTGAGCACAACATTCTAAATGCACTTGCGGCGTTTGCTTTTGCCGATGCGGTGGGAGTGGACAGAGAGGTAGCATCCGGGGCACTGGGACGTTTCGGTGGAACGGACAGAAGATTCCAGAAAAAAGGTATTATCGGTGACGGTGTGATACTGATCGATGATTATGCACACCATCCCACTGAGATAAAAGCTACCATGAAAGCTGCTCTTTCCATGGAACACAGGAATCTCTGGGTGGTGTTCCAGCCCCACACTTACTCGAGGACAAAGGCTTTCTTTGATGATTTCGCGGATGCATTAAGTCTTGCCGACAAGGTTGTACTGGCAGATATTTATGCCGCCAGAGAAACAGATGACGGCAGTGTGAGTTCCGAAATGTTATCGGAAGCCATAAAGAAAAAGAATACCGATAGTTATTATTTTGACTCTTTCGAAAAAATTGAAAACTTCCTTATGCAAAATTGCCAAAAGGGTGACGTGTTGATAACCATGGGTGCCGGAGATGTGTATAAAATAGGCGATTCGCTTCTTGAAAGATGATTTTTCCACTTATCCACGGATTTTCAGATCGGGTGATCAGAAAATTCCGTGGATTATTTAATTTTTATGTGGATAGAAAAATACCGAATTATTGCGTTAGTCACATATGTTATCCACCAATCCACTTTATCCACATTTCTATGCGTATTTTGCCCCACCCCTGTGATGCCCCATAAATCGGCATTTTGACCATTTAAATAAGTTCCCCCATTGTGTTATAAATATCTTTGCCGAATCTGCGGCAACATGCGTTTAAAACAGTTTTTTCCGACTGATGCATGTATAAAAAAGTGACGATTGGGGGACACGAAGTTGTCACAGCTTACGATCTATCAGGACAGTTATATCAACGCAACGATACTCTCCAACAGGTTTATCGATGAATATATGACGGATGCCAATGATGCACAGCTCAAGATCTATCTGTATCTTGTCAGAATGGTCAGTGCGAATCTTTCCACATCCGTTTCGGATATTGCGGACCGCTTTAATTATACTGAAAAGGATGTTCTCAGGGCCTTTAAGTACTGGCAGAAAAAGAGTCTTCTTGAACTTGATATGGATGAGGCCGGACATCTTGTAGGTGTCCATCTTGTCAATCTCTGCAGGACCGAGAGTCTTAATCCTACCGTTGAATCTACTCATAAACCCCAGGCCCTTGCCATTCCGCAGACCAGGGTTTCCTCCACTGCAAAGCAGACCGTTTTTGACGGAAAGGAAGAAACGGGCAAGAAGAAAAAGAGTGATAGTGACACCGGTGTCATTCCAATCAAGCCTTCCTACACTGCAGCACAGATCAAGGAATTCAAGGCTTCTCAGGATGCTTCCGAGAGCGGACTTGATATCTTCTATCTTGCGGAGGAATACAGGAAGAAGCCCCTTACACCTTCGGATATCAATACCATAATGTACATCTGTGAAGAACTTGGTTTTTCCGATGAACTTTTCGACTATCTGCTTCAGTACTGTGCAGACCGCGATAAATGTGATTTCAGGTATATCGAGAAGGTAGCGATCTCCTGGAAGGAGCAGGGTGTTACGACTCCCGGGGATGCCCAGAAGACCGTGGGAAAGTACGACAAGAAGGTATATGACATAATGAAGCAGTTGGGGAAGACAGGTAATACCCCCACAGAGATAGAGGTTTCTTACATCACCAGATGGACTGTTGATTATGGCTTTTCGGATGATATCA
>ONTX01000068.1 GCA_900320825.1 uncultured Lachnospiraceae bacterium
GAAAGCCGTTCTGATCAGCTGAGATAAGGTATCGGGAATATCATCATAAAGGAGCTCAAGAGCATCCGTATCACCGCTTCTGACAAGAGAACGAGCCTCAGCAAGGTCTTCTATATGATTCTGAGGTAAATTCTGTAACTGAACGATTCTACCCGCAAATCGACCCGTTCGGTTGGCACCATAGAACTGAAACATTCCTCTTGCCCGGTTATCTGAACAGACCGCATTCTGCATAGCCTGATACTTCTTAACCGATGACTTTGCAAGCTGTTGTCTTAGTGACAAGACATCCGCAAGATCATCTGAAGTATTCTTTATAGCTTCAGCAACTGCTTTCTTACCGAGAGTCTCCATCTCAAGACCATTATCCGAAAGCCACTCTTTCATCTGGACTACGGAGTTCGGATTATCAAGACCAGTCTGTTCCTTCATTGACTGCATAAGTTGGCTGCGTGAGTCAGCATCAAGGCTGATTGCTTTTTCAACAAAAGGCATATCAACAAGGATTCCTCTGTCGTTAATCTCCTGATCCATCCAAAACTCTTCCCACACCTGCTCCGGTACGGGGAACTTCTGAAGCCTTGTCTGTATCTGCATCTCAGTTTCAACATCTCTGATGTTATAAGCCTTGAACCTTTCCCACTTATCGGCTGCATCGGTCGGCATATTTCTCGTCCTGTTCCCGTTTGACTTGGTTGGTTGGCAAGGTACGCAGAAATACCTGATGAGATCCTTGCCCTCTGTCAGCTTCTGCTTCTCAAGACCGAGTACCGCACCGACCCCTTCAAGCGAAAGAGGAAGCCCCATATAAGCCGACCAGACCATGCTACATCTCCACTGCTTCGGATCAAGATAACTCCCCTTAGGAAGGCCGAGATAGCGAGAAAGGCATATTCTCTCAAACTGTGAGTTGAATGCCCATTTTGTTACTGAAGGATCTGTCAGAGCATCCCTTATCTCCTGTGGCAGTTCTTCACCTGATGCAAGGTCGATAACCTTAACCTCACCCCCGTCTATGCTATAGCCGAACAGAAGGACTTCAAAATCAGGTGACTCGCTATACCGGTAAACACCACACTTCGCAAGAGGCTCTGAGGAGAAGGACTCGATATCAATTTCAAGATTTTTCATGTCTTACCTCCAAAGAAAAAGAGGCGGTACAGATATCCTCCATACCGCCCCGAATGTGTTACTTATTTAATTCTTCCATGCGCTTCTGATGATATTCCTCATCACGCTTTGAAGCTTCCTGTTCCCTCTTGTTACGCTTGTAATCGTAATAGATGGTGTGAAGACCCGCTACCGCCCAGGATAAGATCAAGACGATGAAGCTTCCGAGAAGAATGTTGACAAGGACAGTACTGACCATAACCGTATCCATAATCAGCACCCCCTTAGTTCAAGAACTCATCGTCGGCAAGAGTCTCAAAATCATCGGATGCAGATGACTTACCACCGAGAGGTTCTCCGTCACTGATCTTCTGAATGTTGCCGAGTCCACATGCAACACCCTTGTTGCCGTTAGAGTTGAATGCGTAGAAGTTAAGAGACACTCTCGCATAACAACCGGAATACACTTCTCCTCTGTCAAGGATAGGCTTTACCGCACGATCTACGATCTGAGGAGCAGTAGTACTGTTGGCATTAAGGAAATAGTGACCCTTGTATGCCTCATCATCTCTCTCAACATCTCCGTCTCTGAGAGGAAGTTTGATTGCAGCCTTATTAGGCTTCTTACCGCCGAACTTGGCAATACCTTCCTCGATAGCCGCATCTACGGCCTTGTTGATAGCATCAATCGTCTCCTTATCGTCCTTAGGAATAAGAACCGATACGGAATACTTCTCAGCTCCGCCGTTGATAGAAACGGGCTCCCAGCCGTGGAAGTATGAAAGACGAGTCTTAACACCTGTAATAACCTTAGTATTCTGTGTAGCCATTTTAATTTTCCTCCTGAATAACGTTAAATTCGTTTACTGCGTCTGTTACGTTCATAGCCGGTCTCTTGTCCGAATCAGGAACAAGAGTAGGCTTGCCCGGTGGTTTATATATGAGGTCACCGAGGATTTCCTCAAACTTTGTCTTACCCATCAAC
>ONTX01000025.1 GCA_900320825.1 uncultured Lachnospiraceae bacterium
CTCTCATAGATGGACATCATCATGGTATTGGTGATACCGATGGCTGCGACAAAAAGCGAGATAGCACCGATACCGCCAAGGACCGCTTCCACTATATTCATAAACTGCATGTCGGACTGTATCCATTCCGCATTGGCATAAGTCCTGTATCCCATGTCATTGATCACGTCCTGTACTGCCGTAACATTATCCATGGTGTCGGCATTAACAATGACAGTGGAATAATAAAGTTCCCTATAGGGTTTGCCGTTCTTTTTCTTGGGCTGTCCCGGGATTACGCGGCCTCTGAATTCTTTTGTAAGGACTGCTTTAAGGGCGTCAATATCGCAATAAACATAATATGCGTCAGAGTTCCAGTCCTCGGGTCCGCCGGCTATGACTCCCGCAGTCTCGATGAGGTGTTTTTTCGGAGGTATAGGAGCCGGTCCTTCCTCGGGAGGATTCTTGTATTCGAAATATCTGTCGGTATCAAATATTACAAACATAGGATCCTTCATAAAATCGATATCCGGAAGTTTGCCTGTTTCATAGTAATCGTTTCTGTTAGTTTTCGAATTATAAAACTGTGTGATAACGATATTACCGTACACGAACTTAAGTCCTTCGTTTTCGGAAGGAATATACCCCTGTCCCAAACTCTGGGCTTTTTCTATAAATTCTTCGTGCTTAAGTCCGATGATCTGGACATCTGCCATATAGATTCCGCATTTTACAATTGCATTTAATTCCAGTCTGGGATAAACACTTTCAACATGGTCCAGTTTCCGAAAATCGTTCATCGCCGAGTCATTGAGGTACTTGATCTCCGTTTTGGAATCGGACATGCCATAATAACTGTTGGTGCTGACTTCTACGCTGCGAAGTCCCCCCATGGTTTCCAGTTCTGCCATAAGAGCAGACCTCATGCCAAGACCTAATGAAAGCATGACAACAATGGAAGTTGTACCTATGACAACTCCCATTACAGTAAGAATGGTCCTGACTTTTCTTTTAAAGAGGCTCCCCAGGCTCATGCTGAGGATATCGGAAATCTTCATGAGTTAAAAATTATTCCTCATCATCCTCATAGTATTCTCTCATCCTCTTTTTCTTGCGGGAGGATGCGATCACTCTCCAGACG
The DNA here is from genome assembly GCA_900320825.1 of uncultured Lachnospiraceae bacterium. Lineage (GTDB taxonomy): Bacteria > Bacillota > Clostridia > Lachnospirales > Lachnospiraceae > AC2028. The sequence goes on from ONTX01000025.1 coordinate 1,121, forward strand.
ATTATCGCAACTACTATCAGTGAAACAATAACTATGATCACAGGTTTCCAGTAGATAGAATGTTCCTTTTCTTCTTCGGGTAATGTGTCATCATAGAAATAATCTCCGCCTTCATCACCGTAGGATTCACTTACAAAGAAATTGATATCTTTTTCAAGAGTGGAAACATTTCCCGCTTCATCTTCATAGGAGATCACCGCCTTGATGATACCGTCATCTATGGTGGGTGCAACTGCGTTGATCATCGCATCCACGGTGCCGGATCCGCCGGGTTCGATCTTTCCGAGGAACGTGGATCCGCCGGAAACGGTATCTCCCACAAAATCAACCTGCACATTGTAAAGGATCGTCTTTCCTTTATTGTATACTGCGAACGATACATTTGCGGTACCGCCGACTTCCACGGATTCGGGCAGGATTTCATAATCTCCGGTATCGATCCTGGCTTCCTGTTTTACGGGAATGGAGATATTTGAAGACATATCATAAGAATTCTTTTTTTCATCTTCGTAAACAGCCGTAAGATTTATAACATAGGGCTTCTGCGCAAGATCGCTCTTTGCGGTCATCTCTATGGAAATGCTTGTGGTATTGCCGGCTCCTATGTACGGCACAAAGATGGTAGCAGAACCTGAGGTGGGCAAAAACGCTTCATAGGTAACTTCTTCATCTTTACCTTCCTTGGGTGCCCTGAGATCAAACTGGATATTTGAAACCGCAGTGGCGGTGGATGTGTTCTGAAGGCTGATGGTAAGCATAAATGTGTCACCGGCATATACCGTTTCGGGATTGGTCTTAAATCCGGTAACTATTATCCTGGGAGTCGATGTCTTTTCATCCTTGTTGTCCTTTTTCTCTTCTTCAACAAGATTGCCGGCTCCGGGTGCTCCGTTTATATGAATATAAGTGGTGATCTCGGTGGATACCATGGCCTCTCCCCTGTAGTACTGGACATCAAAGGTAAGGGGATAGGTTCCGGTCTTGGCATCCTTGGATACATAGAAAAACCAGGTCGCATCCTGCGCATATGAATGGGCTGTATGAATATCCTCTGACGCCTTTATCTTGGGAATGATAAGGACATTGGACGCCGTGGTTATATCAAAGGGCCATTTTTGGATATCATTGCTTTCCTTCGGACTGATGACAACATTCGTAACATCCACCTTGCCCACATTTATAAGGGACAATGTAAGGGTGGTAAGCTGTCCGTATGATGCACTGGTGACAAGGGAATTATTGTTTATAAAGAGGAAATCCTCGGTATCGGTATATTTATTATCGTCTCTTGCAACATTATCAAAATTCTCAACAGTTGTATTGACATAATCAACCAGCTGATTGACTTTCATATCATAGTTTGCGATATAGACATTTGCCTGATACCATACATCCTCAAGTCTCTGCTTTGTTTCCTGAGAAAGATCGTTTTTATTGATGAGATTTTTTCTATAATCTATGAGATATCCGTATGCCGCCTCCCTGTCAGCATCGGTGATATCTCTTGTTCCGTCACCGGGGGCATTAAGATAGTTTGCCGAAAAAGCCGCACATACTTTTTTTGCGGTTAAATTCGGTATCAGAACAATGCCTGCTGTTAAAACTGCGGCAAGCAGTACAATGAGGGCTTTTTTGATTCTCATGATCTTTTTATTCATAACTGTCCTTTCAGGTTCAAATGATCTCTTTTATGTATTCGGCACAGCAAGGGTTCCTCCCGGAAATCCTTCGCCGCTTTCATCTAATTTTATGTCTGCACCTCCCGGGTGCAGATCGATATTTATTATCTTTCCGTCCTTGATACGTATCACCTTGTCTCCGAAGGAAGCAAGATAATTATCATGTGTTACCATTACCATGGTCTGCTGGTTCTCATGCACGATCTTCTGCATGAGCTTTAAGACTTCAAGAGTGGTATTGGAATCAAGGTTTCCGGTGGGCTCGTCCGCAAAAACTATCTCAGGATTAACAACCAGCGCCCTTGCAATACCGACTCTCTGCTGCTGTCCTCCGGACATCTGACCGGGTCTGTGTCTCATGTATTTTCCCAGTCCCACCAGTTTCAGCATCTTGATCGCACGCTTTTCCCGCATTTCCTTCGGAACACCCTGAAAAGTCAGGGGCAGTGCAACATTCTCCACAGCATCAAGGTTGGGCATCAGGTTGTAGGACTGAAAAATGAATCCCACATGCTTTTGGCGGAACATAACCAGCTTACTTTCGTTCAGCTTTTCGATATGTTCCCCCGCTATCACAATCTCTCCCTTGGTGGGAGGTTCAAGGCCTGCCATCATATTGAGAAGAGTGGATTTTCCGGAACCGGAAGTACCCACTATGCAGCAGAATTCGCCTTTTTTTATCTCAAAATCAACCCCGTCCAGTGCATGGACCCTGTTTTCGCCGATCCTGTATATCTTATATAGATTTTTAACCTGTATGACAGGCTTATCCATTACTTTTACCTGCAGTTTGGAAGGTGAATCACATCTTTCGGATAACTATATATAGTCTTCCTCTTATATGAGCAAACTATACATTGTTAATTGTATCACAAACCCTATAAAAGACAATATGAAAACAATATTTTGTGTTATTTTTGGCACTCATATACCACACTTAGAAACAGGTAAAAAAAAATCGGAACGCATATGCGTTCCGATTTAATATCAGTCAGATTAAGATCACTTAAGAGTAACCTTAGCGCCAACTTCCTCAAGCTTCTTCTTGATGTCCTCAGCCTCAGCCTTGGGAGCAGCTTCCTTGATAACCTTGGGAGCAGCCTCAACTGCGTCCTTAGCTTCCTTAAGTCCAAGTCCGGTGATCTCACGAACAACCTTGATAACCTTA
>ONTX01000024.1 GCA_900320825.1 uncultured Lachnospiraceae bacterium
TATTGAACCTGACATATACAGATATCCGCTCAATGCAAGTACTAAAGCCGTTCCGATTCCAAATGTAAGATACAGTGCTCTTGACCAGGGTGTATATGCTATCTCGAAATCAATGCTTTCCTTGCAGCTTTTTGCAAACTCATCGGTAAGCTTCTTAGACTTATCTCCAAGCAAGTTATATGATTTGATAATTCCGATTCCTTCAGCAAAATCCAATACTTCTTCTGTAAGAGATTCACTTGCTTCCTGCTTGATGACAGAATGCTTCATGGAGGTCTTTAGCATCAGGTTGCCGACAATGATAAAGGCTCCGACGACCAGAAGCGATAACAGTCCCATTCTGAAGTCCATCACGAACATCATGACGACCATAATGCCCTGAGAGATAAGAAATGTCACCAGTTCAGATAAGACACCCATGCAGTTTTCTTCTATGAAGACCATGTCAGTAGCGAGAACAGAACTGATCTTTCCGATGTTTCCTTCGGTGAAATATCCCATCGGAAGCTTACGCAGATGATTGCCAAGCTTAAGTCTCATGTCAGCAAACACCATATAGCCTGCAGCTGACTGCAATACATTGGATATGTGTTCAAAGACAGCCTCAAGTATTACACTGACCAATACTGCAATGCCGAGCCAGATACACTTTGTCTTATCCATTTCTCCGCGCATGAAATAACTGATGCAAAGAAAGCATAAGACAAGCGGAGCTTTCATCATTAAACCTTTAAGGAAAGCAGTAATATAAGATGCTCTTATCCTCGTTTTGTACTTTCCTGTCATATTGATTATTCTGTGCAATATCTTCAACATATAGATCACGCTCCCTTTATCTTCCATGTGCTTGCGCTTACAGACGCATCCCAGAGTTTTCTGTATTCCGTACATGTCTGAAGCAGTCCGTCATGAGTATCAGAGGCTATACACACACCGTCCTTCATTACACAAATATTGTCGGCGTTTTTGATGGTAGACAGACGGTGAGCGATGACAAGAACCGTCTTGTCCTTAACGATCTCATCGAGCGCAGCATTCATCTTTTCCTCATTCTCAGGATCCATAAATGCTGTTGCCTCGTCGAGAACTATAACGGGTGCATCTTTAAGCAGAGCTCTTGCGAGTGAGATCCTCTGGCGTTCACCTCCGGATAACTGCTTTCCTCCGTCACCCGCCTGTGTCATGATGCCATCTGGGAATCTGTTAAGGAACTCCTCACACTGTGCTCTTTTTGCAGCTACCATAACCTCGTCTTCTGTTGCATCAGGTCTGCCGATAAGAATGTTTTCGTAAAGAGTTGTATTGAAAAGGAACTGTTCCTGTGAAACAAACGCAACCTTGTTATTCAATGCTTCAAGCTTCATGTCGGTAATGTCCTGACCGCCTATCGTTATGGCACCGGAATTAAGGTCATAGTAATGAACAAGGAGTTTTGCCAGCGTGGATTTGCCGCTTCCCGATTCGCCGACGAGGGCCGTTGTCGTTCCCTGCTTAAGAGACAGGTCAACACCTTTAATTACTTCTGTCTCGTCATATCCGAAGTGGATATCCTTGAACTCAATGTCGTAGTTGTTGCCGGTAAAATCAGCTGTTCCTTCCTTAAGCGCCGGCTTATCCATCATCTTCTCGAGCTCGGCGATCTTATAATCGAGCTGCGGGAATTTTCCTGCGAAATTCAATGCTTTAAGGAATGACGGACCTACCGCAAAAGACATGCACATAACGAGGATAAGCTTATCCAAACTTATGATACCGCCTAGAACCATTCCCGAACCGAACGGGATCATTAACAGTACGAGGCACGGCAATACGCTTGTATATGTAGCCATCCACGGCCAGCACACTTTATACCATGCAATTGTAAAATCACGGTAGCTTCTTACAACATCTCCGAATCTTTTGTATGAATCGCCGTCCTTATTAAAGACTTTAACTACTTCCATACCATTTACATATTCGATGATCGTGTTGTTCATTCTGGCGGCTGATTCATAGTAAGCATTCATTTTCGACATGCCCTGATGCATCATCATACCCATGGCGATCATTCCGACGATCAAAGGGACAAGTGAAAGAAGACCAAGCCTCCAGTCATATATAAACATGAGGATTATGATTATCACCGGAATAGCGACATTTGCAATGCCTTCAGGGATTGCATGTGCAAGAAGAAGTTCTATCTGATCTATATCATCGGTAAAGACTTTCTTGATTCTTCCTGTTCCTAATTCTTTTATGCTTCCCAAGGGTTGTTTTTCGAGTTTGCTCTGCAATGAGATACGCAGGTTTTTTAAAGTGTTATACGCACTCACATGTGAGAATGCCAGACCTTGTACATATGACACGGAGTAAATAATCTCACATACGGCCACTGCTGCTACTCTGATAAGCAGGAAAGTCATGTCGATACTCTCGCCTCTGGTCAGAGGTGATATGATCTGATACAAAAAGAAATACGGCAGTATCGATGCAATGATGCCTAAAGTCATCATAATCACCGCCCATACGGTGTATTTCTTGTATTCTCCGATATACGGAGCTACACGCTTAAACATTTTCCACTCCTTCTTTGTTAGCAACTGCTAACCCGTTTTGTATTTTTAAAGCCGTACAAAGACGGCTTGGTTTACTTGATTATGACAGGCCGATTGCTTCCGCCCAGTTAAAAACGCGGCAAACGACTTTACAGTGTTCCTCGATCTGCTTCCATGTCATCTTATGAATGAACGGTTCATAGACCAACGTCCAGAATGACGTGCAGAGGACATGCATCTGCTCTTTGGAAATCTCCGCTTTTGCGAGTCCTCTTTTTTTTGCTTCAAGATAATACTGCATGTAAGCTTCAGTCATACGGAGCGCGAAATCGTGTCCGTAATTCTCATATTTGGTTCCGGAAGATCTTTCGAGCAGAAGGAAAAAGTCCTTTCGGATACCCCATATCATCTTGAACATTTCAAGGATCTTATCCTCATTCATTACCCAGGTTTCTGTTATCTGTTCATCCGTCATGCCTGAAAGATCAACATTTGTGCGCAATGCAATGAAGCTGTCCAGTTTGGCAGTGGCATCCTTTACGACTGCGCAAAACAGTTCTTCCTTTCCTTTGTAGCGCTTATATACAGCACCTGTAGTCACACCGGCATTGTCACAAATAGTTTTGAGATCAGACTTAAGGAACCCGCATTTAAGAAACTCTTCCCGAGCACTTTGGAGCAATCTCGGATCGATACTTGTATCACGAACAGACATTTTACCCTCGCTAAACAAATAATATTGATAATTTGATTATCGGTAAACTTTTTATCACATGATTTCGACGATGTCAAGAATTTCAAGGCTTTCAGCCTTCATATTTCTTCGATTTTTCAAACAAATACAAATTACTGATTGACTTTTTTCCAGTATGAATGTATTTTTATTCGTGGTTAGATATCGCTAACTCAACTGCTAACTAAAAATGGAGGGCAAATACCATGAAAAACACAAAGCTTGTCGGTAAGGATCTGATTCTTGTAGGAGCTCTTACTGCACTTATGTTTGTCATATACATGATAATCAGTATTGTTATGAGTTTGTTAGGTCCTGTTACTAATGTATTCTATCCGCCGATCGTGTCAATTGTAAACGGTATCGTTATGATGCTTCTTTTGGCAAAAGTTCCTAAGTGCGGAGTGTTGTCCATTGCCGGAGTTATTCAGGGATTACTTTCATTCCTCGTTGGAGCTTTTTGGACAGTCGGAACCGGACTTATTGTTGGAGCTCTTTTAGCAGATTTCCTCATAATCGGTTTCAAAGAGCTCTCTACCAAGAAAATGATCATTGCTTACTCTGTATTCAGCGGCATATTTACATTCGGCGCTATTGCTCCAATGAATATCTTAAGAGACGCTTATATGGAAGTAACACTCAGAAACGGTCTTTCACAGGAGTATGTTGACGGGCTTATCAAGATGACTCAGTGGCCTATGCTTACCGTTATCATTATCGCCGGCTTTGTTGGCGGACTTCTCGGCGGATTCTTGGGTCTCAAGATTTTGAAGAAACATTTCGTAAAAGCAGGCCTTGTACAAGCATAATCATTGCCGTAACAAAACAAGAACCACAAACGGCTGATGCTTTTTACGGCTCAGCCTTTTGTTCATGAAATAAGATGAGTAACGTATCGATAAGGGACAAAATAGCAGGTGTATCCTTTCATGGCACTGCACGACTGGATCCGAGAGTAAAGCTATTAATGCTGGTAGTACTCGGTTGTGTCAGTTTTTTCATAAACGGAGACATTCCGGAAATGCTGCTTATGTTTGCCGTGGCTATTTTTGTGTGTTTAGGAAGCGCACCGGGATGGGGATTCAAGATGTTGATAATATATGTATTGATTTCTTATTTGAATACATGCATGAGATATGTTTCTCTCCCTGTAATGAGTCTCCTTATAAGCATTTTCGGAGTAACAATACTGAAGATGATCCCTATAGTGACACTGGGAAGATGGGTGTTAAAAAGCACATATATGGATGAGCTTACAGTAGCTCTGGAGCGTGCTCATATGCCACTTACTGTAATAATCCCTTTTGTTGTGATGTTTCGATACATCCCAACATTGGGCATCGAGTACAGAATGATCAGAAACACAATGAAGATTAGAGGTATATGTGATACGGTACCAAAAGTCTTACTGCATCCGTTTGCAACTATTGAATATATTTTAGTCCCTCTTCTTATGAGGTGTCTGAAAGTATCAGATGAACTTGCCGCATCAGGAACTACAAGAGGAATGGAGAGAAACAACAAACGCTACGCACTTTTGAAAGTAAAACTCGGCGTTCGAGAATATGTGACTATAGTTGGGATCGCTTTGTTCGTTGCAATTCTATTCTTATTGGATAGATCCAACATCGGTCAATTCGTTTTATGGGGGCGCATATGATTCAGTTTAAAGACTTTTCGTTTCGATACGAGGGAATGACAGAAGATACGCTCAAAAATATCAGTCTTGACATCAAAGACGGAGAATTTGTTCTTCTAACAGGCAGGAGCGGTTGCGGAAAATCAACCATTCTTCGCTCTATAAATGGTCTGATTCCTCATTTTTATCCTGGTGAAACAACCGGAGATGTATCTTACAACAATGAGTCACTGCTTGAAATGAATCCTTCAGAGATTGCAGGCAAAGCCGGAACCGTATTTCAGGATCCACGATCCCAATTCTTTATGACCGATACAACAAGAGAACTTGCCTTTGGATGCATCAACATGGGTTATTCAAGTGTGGAAACGATAGAAAGGCTCGAAAAGACTGTAGTCGAACTTGATCTGGAAGAGTATCTAAATAGAAGTATTTTTTCTTTATCAAGCGGCGAAAAACAGCAGATAGCTATTGGATCCATATATGCTTTATCCCCAGATATATACGTATTTGATGAGCCTTCAGCAAATTTGGACTATGAGGCAACCCATCGTCTTACCAATATAATGAAGAAACTCAAGAACGAAGGTCACACGGTTATTGTTGCTGATCACAGATTTTTTTACTTAAGAGATCTGATAGATATGGCAGTATATATTGAAAACGGACAGATAATTGCAAAATATACAAGAGATGAGTTTTGCAGGCTTGATGAGGCGAGCCGTATACAAAAAGGTCTTAGAACTGCTTATCCAGAAAAAGAGATCTTTAATAACTCTTGGGTCGATCATAATCAGAAAACACATCTTCAAGATATGAGTTTTAAAGTGGAAGGTCTTTCTTTTGGCTATAACAAAAAAGAATTAATACTTGATTCGCTTTCTTTTGAGGCATATCCGGGAGAAGTTATAGGCATTACCGGTCATAATGGCGCAGGAAAGACAACGTTAATATCAATTCTAACCGGAATATTAAAAGAAAAAACAGGAAAAGTGTATTTCAAAGGTAAAAAGGTTTCTGCTTCTAAAAGACGAAATATCTCCTATCTGGTAATGCAGGATGCAGACTACCAGCTTTTTACCGCAAGTGTGGAAGAGGAACTATCGCTTGGCAACAACAAAGCCGACCCACATTTTATTGATAGGACTCTGGAAAGACTGGCTCTTTCAGAATACAAGGATAAGCATCCCGCCTCGTTATCCGGCGGACAAAAACAACGGGTAACTATAGGTGCATCAATCATTAAGAACAGTGAGATCCTGTTGTTTGATGAACCCACAAGCGGACTGGATTATGACTCAATGATAAGAGTAAGCGAACTGATCAGAGAACTTTCAAATAGCGGAGCTATTATTTTTCTTGTTTCTCATGACTTTGAGTTCATTACTCATACCTGCACAAGATTATTTGCTCTGGACACTGAAAAACATGGGCAGATGATTGTATTAAGCGAGGCAAACAGGCAAAATCTGGCTGAAAAGTATTTCCAGTAGTCGCCCTTACTGTCTATTTTCTCGACAAAGACTGTTGCCTCTATTATTGTCATTATAGCATGCTTATAAACATTTCTTTATGTTTTGCATTGCTTTCCGTCCCCTTCTAGACCGTCCACTCTCGTCCACTATTGTCGCAGAAGGCAGCTGGCAGAGAGATGTCCGCACTTGTAATTTCGGTTATCAAAGTGATAACCGAATGATAATGAAGCATATAAATTGTTGAGTAGGAGACCTCTTTTTGATAATATTTATACAACATCTTGTGGGATGATAAATGTTTTAA
>ONTX01000018.1 GCA_900320825.1 uncultured Lachnospiraceae bacterium
TATTGTAAACTTGATGAAAACGTTTACATGCCCATTATAAAAAAAGTGCCTGCATTTTGCAAGCACTTCTTTCTTCTATATAAACTAGAAAGGAAGATGGACAGCCACTTTCGTGACTGCCCATCTTGGAGAAGGTATTTTGTTACTTATGGGGCCGATTTTCCGTAGGTTTCGTCTTGTTCCGAAATGTTCCGTATCGTCCGTAAAATAAGGGAATTCAGCCTTCTGCACCTTCCGTGTTGTTCCTTCTTTTTTCGTCATATTCTTATAATTTTGAGTCAAAATTTGAGTCAGATTCACGCCCTCGACATTGGGTACACGTCACGATGTTTACAGACAATACTTTGCACCTTTATGCTCCTGCTTTAGCCCCGATTAAAATCGCACAGTTTCATATTCCGGAAACCTGGCGGCATGCCATTATATCGCCTTTTTTTGCATATGGGCGATAAATATCGCCCACAATCAAATTATATCGCCCATTTAGATGAAAGTGGCGATAAATATCGCCCGGTTTTTCATCCGGAAACCCTCCGATAAAGTCTTCCTTTCTTACTACCCTCAGGGCATAAAACATCTAGTTCTACAAGCCTATTAAGATATCTATTTGCCGATGTTGATCCCTTTCCAGTCAATCTCATAACATCAGCATTTTTAATTGTTTCATGAGTTTTTAAATACTCCACGATAGGCAAAAGCGCCTTTTTTTCCAAATTCGTTAGTTTTCCAGCAAGAATCTCCATCATCCGGTCAACAGACTTAATCGTATCAGGAACCAACTCTTGTGTATTATCTACAACCTGGTTTGTCCTATCTTCATCATAAATCAGCCCACCATCTATTGTGTTGGAAGTCAGGTCCGCTCTATTCTTAAACTCTGGATGAGTCTTCCAATATCGTCCATATTTTAGGAGTTTCATATAAAGATCACACGCATTAATCTTTACCGTCACCCCGTTTGGTGTCACTCTTATTTCGGGATACGGGGCATTATGTTCGTCACATTCCATACGAATCTTCTTAAATCCACTGCCATAGGCTTCAATCTCTCCGGCATTAAAGAAAGTCCTTGTTATGCTCGGATTGTGCGGATAAGATGAATGCTTTTCATCATAGAGGCTGTCTAAATCAATGTCATCCGGCCAATAGCCTTGGTTAAAGACAATTATTTTATCCTCATAGACTGAAATCTGGATCGGGTTTCCACTTTCATACACCTTATGGTTAATGGCGTTCAAGATCACCTCTCGAAACGCCTCTCTCGGTGTCATGAAAGTCTCAATCCTCTGAAGGCCATCATAACTCACAAGAGCTTTCAGATATTTCGTGTAAACCAAATCGACAACTTTATCTGCCTGCAATATCAGTGGACCATGAATTTCATCATGATAAATAATATCATCCGATTTATTTGCCCCATACGCTCCTTCCGGTGCAAAATACGCAATTTTAACTGATGCACCCGTTACAAACCTTTCCGGATCAGAATGGAACAACAACACCGCCGCACGCATCAATTCATCCTTGCTTACAGAATTCTCATCAAACAATTTGAGATCAGAAACAATCTGTGAATCAGATACATCAACCTCTTCTTTTGTGTGGCGACCCTTTCCAACCGCTTTTGTTCGGTACGCTTCTATTGCTACATGATCAAGATCATCGACCGCTATTCCCGGGATTGGCATACTGTCCCAGTGCTTTCCTGCTCGATCCATAAGAAATGATGATAAAGCAACACCTTTCAGCTCTCTTGTTGTCCCTCCGGATCGAATGTAATAATGTCCATGATAAGAAATACCATAAGGATAAGAACGAACTGTTATATATACATATTCAAGCGAACCATCCTGAGTCACATAAACCGGATTTTCTTTTTTCCATCTTAACAAATCTTCCAGTATCTTATCCCTGTATTCTTTACTCTTGCGCAGTTGCTTAACAAACCCCGGCGCTGCATCAAATAACCTTTGAACATCTACCGTAACATTTTCTGTGTTGGCCGGATCCGCGATAATATCACTTATAGCTTTCTCTGTCAGTATTCCTCTTGCGTATAGATTCTCTGCTTTCTGTGCAATACCATCAGGAACCACATAATACTTTATATTATCTCCCCTTGTAGGAACAGTTTCATGATCAATCTCGACCACAATTCCCATCGCATCAACGATCTGATTCGGAAGCTTATCCAACAAATATCGTGTATCACGTAGCCCTACCACATACCCTTCATCGTTCACACCAATGAAGAGCTTTCCGCCTTTTGCATTAGCATATCCGCAGATCCACTCAAAATACTCCTCCTGCCAAGAGGATTTATACTCTACTCTCTGGGATTCAGGAAAAATCGATTTCTTTGTCATAGCTGGTCTCCATCTCATTCACAACCTAACTCCAATGTTACTCTCTACACTCATGTATGTCAAAAGAAAATCTGATTCTGTCACAAATTAAAACGTCTTTCATCAAACGTAACGGAATAAGGTCTCTGTCGTCATAGCATTATTTATAGCCCTGCATTTTCTTCAAACCCTTCCATCGATTTTTTCTTTGCCTCTTTCGTAGCGCTCGCATAGATATTCAGCGTCATAGATATGTCGCTATGGCCCATAATCTCCTGAATGGCTTTTAGATCCGAGGTGCTCATACATAACATTGTCGCAAAGGCATGCCTTATCGCATGCGTAGTAAAATCCTTAACCCTATCTTCCGGATTCTCTACGCTTTCATTATAAAATCGGATCATCCTTCTTACCTGATTATGGATCGCCTCTCTGGTAAAAGGTTTTCTGCGATTGCTGACAAAGCAGAAATCCGTCACACCCTCCAGCCCATCCTGTACGATCTTATTCGTCTGCTGAAAATGCAATTCGTTCTCCAATGCTTTTCTGACCGCTGTGATCATGGGAATCGTCCTTTTCCCAGCTTCCGATTTGGGTTGCTTCAGTATCTGGTAAGCATGACCGTTCTCATCCCGGACATAACCGATGGCGCGGCGCACTGACAATGAACCCTGCTCAAAATCAATACAGTCCCAGGTCAAAGCTGTTATTTCGCCGACCCGAAGTCCCGTTCCATATAGAACAGTCAGTAGATTCTTTATTGTATCCGAAAAACAAGGACTGTCCAGCATGTATTTCATCACTGCTTTTATTTCCTCCGGTGCAGGAACATGAACCGGAGTTGGCTTTGCATGCATTTCCCTCTTGATTTCTCCCAACACCTTGCTTGCCGGGTTTCGTATAATGATATCGTCATATACCGCTGTCTCCAATGCAGGAGAAATGATCTCACTGATCCGGGATACAGTCGCAATAGCTAGCTCCTTTTCCTTCAGCAGTTGAAGGTAAAATGCCTTAATCTCAGACCGCCGTATATCACAAATTCTCCTCTTTCCCAGGCCTTCTCTGACATACCTGTCATATGTAAATTTCATCGTAGAAGATGTACTTTTCTGGATCGTCATTTCTTTCATTTTCAGATACTCGTCCACCAGATCATTCAATGTCATCTTTTGTTTTTCCACATTTATACCGGAATCAAGTTGTTTCAGAAGCTTCTCCTTATTTTCACGCATCTCCTTCAGCGTTGCTCCGTATACCCAATAGGACTGAGAACCAACCATCATCCGAAACTGGTAGCGACCATCAATCCGCTGGCTCTCACCCTTTTGAAGGACACGTCCCTTACTGTCTTTTTTTGACATCGTTTTATCCCCCTTTATAAACCAGAATCTGTAGCAACACGCCCTAACCATTCGACTTATTAACTACCGTTCTCTATTCAACACTTCGCAAACAATATGTGGACATATTTCCACTATTTTACTATGTCGACATATCAATTTCAATGAGCCACATTTCACAAAAATATGTCGACATATTCTTTCCATTGTTGTGTATTATTCCGAAAACACAGAATAGTTTTGACACTATACACCGATCCGATGTAACATCATATCAGTACACGAAGAACGAGGTTAAACCATGGAATCGGAAAAACGCATTTACTACACGCCTACACAGGCAAAAGCTTCAAAAAAATACCTGACCGAAACCGTCGAAGAATTCAAAGTTCGGGTTCCCAAAGGCGATAAGGAATACTATAAAGCAATCGCCGCCAGGTCCGGAGAATCCTTGAACTCTTTTACGATCCGTGCACTCAAATACCTGATTGAAGCCGAAAAGCTCTCACTCTAAAAGGCCTGGCATTCCAGGCCGGCTTTTCACTTTATTCACCATATTCGTTGCCCACATAAGCGAAGAACTTTTCCGAATCGATTCGGATTGTTCTTCCAACGGAAATAAATGCGCCTGCTTCTTTAGCAAGGCGCACTACTGTTGATCTGCAGAAGTTGGTATCACCCATCATCTGCTTAACAGTTCTGTACCTTGCTGTTGCATTTCTATTCGGTCTCTGCATAAGTGTCTCCTCCTTTCCTCAATGCGTTCTGCAGAATTAAGATGCCGGCATTACGCATCTGTCTTCTGCATCAATTTCTACTTTCATATCCCAGTCAAAGAAAATAAGACGTTTTAAACCCTCAAACTAAAAAAAATCAAATGACCCGTGCCGGCATCTCCGGTCACTTCGTGCCCGTCGATGTCGCGGCTTCGCCGCATACTGCCGCTTCAGCTTTTTTTTGCCTGCGAGCAAGCTCGTGCAAAACAAGCTTCTCGTCAGTGCACGGCTCATTTTGCGCGCAAAAAAAGAGACTGACCTGTACCGATCAATCTCTTCTGTCAGTATAACATTATCATAAGCTGTAGGTCGTATTCTATGCCTTTAAGTCGGATGTTGGAGGGAACATTGGATTTCTGCCCTCAAAACGCTCCTCCAAATCTCTGGTCATAGTTATCCAAACCGGATGATTTTCCTCTCTTTTCCCATCATAAACATATCATATTCAACTAATGTAACATGGTGAAAAAAAGTGCAAAAATGTGCAAAGTTTTTGTATTCATCTGATCAATCCCGCATCTCTGATGGATACATTACAAATCA
>ONTX01000401.1 GCA_900320825.1 uncultured Lachnospiraceae bacterium
TAAATAAGTTATTCCAACTATTGACAAAACAGAATATTGCCTGAGTTGCCATAGCAGGTTTCATAATGGGAATGACGATGGTATTAAAGATCCTGAACTCTCCGGCACCGTCAATTCTGGCCGCCTGGACTATCTCCATGGATAATGCGGGAACAAGATACTGTCTCATGAAGAATACGGTAGCAGGTGCCGCAATGGCGGGAAGGATCAGCATGGAAAGCTTGTTTGTCATACCGATCTTGTAAACCATCTGGTAGAAACCGATCATGGTTACCTGTGCGGGGATCATCATGACACCGATGATAAACTTGAAGAATGCATTCTTAAGCTTCCAATCGTACGCAACCATTGCATATGCTGTGAGTGATGAGAAATAAACGGTAAGTACGGTAGCACCCACGGATATGATAATGGAGTTGATAAGACCAACAGCGGGATTGAATGTTTTACCGGTAAGGATCTTGAAGTTCTGAACCATATTGGATCCGGGAATGAGCGACAACGCATGCTGCTGGATCTGGGTTGTGGATCTGGTGGAGTTGACGATCATGACCCAGAAGGGAAGGATACTCAGTATAGCAAGCAAAATGCAGACTATATTGATGATGATCTTCATTCCGGTCTTATTTTTTGATCTTTTTACATTATATTGTGTTACTTCCATTTCGTTGGTATCAGACATTTTGGAAATCCTCTCTGCGTTAATTGAAGTATTCTTGTTGTATCAGATGCGTTTTATTTCTTACCTTCTTTTTCTTCCCTGAGAAGCACGAACAGGAACGAAGTAAGTATCATAATGATCACGAACATGATCATACTTGCGGCAGCGGCTCTGTTATACATATAGCTTCCGCTGAATGCCTGGTTGTAAATGTAAACACTGGTGGTAAGAGTAGCGCTGTCCGGTCCGCCCATCATAAAGAGTCTGGGGATATCGAACATGTTCAGACCACCGATAAGGCTGGTAACGAGTGTGAAGAGAAGGATGGTCTTGATATTTGGGATGGTGATCTGGAAGAATACCTGAACCGCATTCGCTCCGTCAACCTCGGCAGCCTCGAAGATCTCGGGGTTAATACCAAGGACACCTGATATCAGGATCAGCATTGTATATCCGTACCACATCCAGAACTGGATGAATGCAACTATGGCCCGGCATGTATTCTTGCTTACAAGGAAATTGATTCCGTCAGGATTGATTCCAAGTCTGACAATAATATCATTCATGGGGCTGGTAGGAAAATCAAAGAATGCTTTGAAAAGAATTGCGATGGTTGCCGCGGTAATGATGTTGGGCATGTAAAGGAGAACCTTGTAAAGTCCCTGTCCCTTGATCTTCCACCTTCTGTCGGTAAACCATGCCGTAAGAAGAAGTGCAAGGGAGATCTGGGGAATAAAGTTACATGTCCAGATAAGGAATGTATTACCGAGTGCTGTACGGAATGAATCACTGGTAAGGACATCCTTAAAATTATCAAAAGGATGCTCAAGAATATGAACGGGTTCTACCTGGATAACACCCTTCATATTGGTAAAACCGATGAATGCCGTATAGAGAACGGGATATAACTGGAAAATGATAAATGCAATCACAAATGGAATGCTGAAGATGTATCCGTATTTTGCGTATCTTACAACCCCGTGTTTCTTTTTAAACATACTGCCCTCCAAAAGTTTTATCTGTTCTAGAGTTAAACATTTGATAAAAAGTATTTCATCCGGAAATATCAATTATTAAATCTTTAACTTTTACGGAATGGAGGACCGATATGATCCTCCATCCCGTATTTTGTTTTAGTCGTTTAAGATCAGCAGATCTTATTTAACGGTAACGTCAAGGTTGTCAGCAACCCAAGTCTTGAAGTCCTTGATAGCTGCATCTCTGTCCTTGTTGCCTGCTGCATACTGACGAACCTGATCTCTCCACTGCTGGTTGATGGTCTCATCGTACTGAGTGAGGTTCTTACCGTTTGCATAAGCGTTAGCATCACCGAATACATCGAACATGTTCTGTCCGCCGAGGAAGTCGAGCTTTCCGTCTGACATAGCCATAACAGTTGCAGAAGCTACGCAGTCCTTGGTTCCGCCTTCTCCGTTAAGAGTTCCGTTTGCCCACTTATACTGAAGACCGTTCTCGGTGCAGTCAAGAGTGATCCAGTCGATGATCTGTCCAACAGCTTCCTTCTTGGAAGAATCCTTGTTAGCGATTACCCAGGTGCCGCCCCAGAAGAAACCAACGGGAGGTGCACATACTGCCCAGTCGCCATAGGTTCCTACGCCGTCAGCGAAGGTTCCGATAAGGTTTCCGTCAGCGTCCATAGAACCTGAGTTGCCAGCCATTACGTAGTTGATGAGCCATGCAGGTCCGAAGAATCCGAATACGCCCTTTGATCCCTCACCCTTGAAGTCTGCATACCATGCATCCTGCCAGTCCTGAGTGATGTTGCTGTATCCTTCATCGGTAAGCTTCTTGGAAACGTCAAGGAAAGCTTCTCTCTTAGGATCGATGTTGAGTGCTCCGTCAACGATCCAGCCCTTATCTGAACTGTTCTCGATTGCGTGCCAGATATCGCCATCGCCGGAAACGATTGCATATCCCTTGCCCTTAAGCTTCTCAGCTGCATCCCAGAACTTATCCCAGTTCTGAGAACCTGCGCCGATTATCTTTGCGATTTCAGCGGGATCGTCGGTTCCGAAAGTATCCTTAGCGATTGAACGTCTGTAGATGAATGCACCGCCGGTAGCCTGATATCCGAGACCAACAACCTGTCCTGCAGGATTGGTTCCGATTTCTACAGAGTACTGTGCGATCTGTGCCTTCTCGATCTCAGCCTTGGTGTCAATTCCGAGCTCATCGTAAGGGCAAGCGAAGGATGACATATCACCCTGGGTGTACTTAAGAACAAATGCTGCCTCTGCGCAGTACATATCGGGTGCGTCTGCTCCACCTGCTGCAAGAGCCTGGTCAAGAGCGGGCTGGTAAGCACCTTCTGTTGTAGCGATGATGGTTGATTTAACCTCATACTTAGCTGCGAAATCAGGGTTAGCCTCAAGGAACTTGTCAACCATTCCGGGAACCTCATCGGTGAATGCCCAAAGGTTAATAACTTCCTTGCCTGAAGAGGTTCCGCCACCGTCACTTGTTGTTGTGGTGGTTGAGCCTGATGTTGATCCGGTTCCTGCATCACCTGAGGTGCCGCAGCCGGCCATCATCGACGCTGCCATGAGAGCACTGAGTGCTAAAGCAGCAAAACGTCTTGTCTTTCTCATTTTTTTTCCTCCTTAATGATAAAAACATTTCTGTTTATGTGACTTCTATTGACAGTTTCCCAACAACTTTCATCACACAATCACATAATAGAAAATAATGCACAAAATTGCTTATCAAATATTGCGGTCCTTTTAACAATTATTGCTGAAAGCACTTTCAAAAAGCAAAAACCCTGACAGGTTTTTCATAATCATGCACAACAAATGGCATTTATTTTGACCTGTCAGGGTTTATTTTACTAATGATACGGAGAATTTTACTTTGTAAGATCCTTTATAGCAGGATACATCTTTTTGAACATCCTGTACTTTTCTTCATATTTTGCAACGAGTTCAGGTTCGGGTTCAACTGTTTCAACAACTTTTACAAGGCTCTTTGACGCGCTTACAACATCGGTATATCTTCCGCATCCTACAGCTGCAAGGATCGCACCTCCCAGCGCAGGACCTTCATCGTTTTCCTGGATCTCGAGTTTAAGATTCATTACGTTTGCGATGATCCTTCTCCAAAGAGGACTCTTGGCACCGCCGCCGCAAATGTTGGATACTTCGATCTTAATACCGAGACTTCTCGCAACTTCAAGAGAATCTCTGAGTCCGAAAGCAACACCTTCAAGAACAGCCTGGATCATGTCTTCCCTGGTTGTATCCATGCTCATTCCAAGGAAACCGGCTCTTACTTCGGGATCGTTATGAGGTGATCTCTCACCCATGAGATAAGGAAGGAAGAACACGTTGTTCTCTCCAAGCTTGGTGATGCCCTTCTGTGATGCGGCATAATCCTTGTCTTTAATGATCTCATCCATCCACCATTTATTGCACGATGCAGCAGAGAGCATACATCCCATGAGATGGAATCCGCCGTCTGCATGAGCAAATGAGTGAAGGGAATTCTTATCGTCAACGGAAAACTTATCATTTGATATGAAGAGGGTTCCGCTTGTACCAAGGGAAAGATTACATCCGCCGGCACCTACGGTTCCGGTTCCCACAGCAGCCGCAGCATTATCTCCGGCACCTGCAACAACCTTAAGTTCACCGGTTATGCCAAGCTGTGATGCGATCTCAGCCTTAACGGTCCCGACAACATCGGCGCTCTCATGAAGAGTGGGCATGGTGACATTTTCTATCGAGCAGATCTTAAGCATCTCATCCGACCACTTCTTATTCTTGACATCAAGAAGGAGCATTCCGGAAGCATCGGAATAATCGGATACATAAGCTCCGGTAAGACGATAGACAATGTAATCCTTGGGAAGCATAAGCTTAGCAATCTTTGCAAAATTCTCAGGCTCATTGTTTTTTACCCAGAGGATCTTGGGTGCGGTAAAACCTGCAAATGCGATATTTCCGGTATACTCGGAAAGCTTATCCATTCCTATCTCATTGTTGAGATAAGCAGTCTCTTCGGTGGTACGTCCGTCATTCCAGAGTATTGCGGGTCGGATGACATTATCATCCTTATCGAGAATGACAAGTCCGTGCATCTGTCCGCCGACACCGATGCCGTCAACTTTTTTTTCAGCCTCTCCTTCAAGAAGTTTGCCGATTCCTTCTATGGTTCCTTTATACCAGTCTTCCGGATTTTGCTCTGACCATCCGCTCTTTGGAAAACTGATGGGATACTCAACGGATACGGTTTTGAGGATCTTTCCGTTTTCATCCATCGCAAGAAGTTTTACGGCAGAAGTTCCAAGATCGATACCAATGTACATAAACGCCTCCATTTTTGTGTTATAGATTTAAAAAAAGGGCAAGGCTGCCTTGCCCTTTTTATGATATATGATTTTCAGATTATTTAAAAGGATTCTCTGAAGGATATCTTACACCTGCAGGCTGATTGTAATCTATCTCATCATATGCAACTCCGAGATACTTGAATACCTCGTAAAGGAGCTTTCCGTTGTGATGGAAGGTGATAGCCGCATGGTGAGGATAATTCTTCTCAACAAGCACATGTCTGTAGAA
>ONTX01000251.1 GCA_900320825.1 uncultured Lachnospiraceae bacterium
GATCAAATCACGTCATACTGCCAATGCGATAATGAAACAAAGTGGTATTGATCATCACTTCTGACATGCATTAAATAAACAGCTCAGGCAAAGCGCCTGAGCTGTTTTTCACTAGTTTCTCCATTATTCACCCATAACCGGGTAGTACCCTCAGCCAAAACCAAATGTCTCAATCTCACCAAGAAGTATTTCGGAGATCCTCACTCTTATATGCACGCCGTCTTCTTCGTATTTTTCCGAAAGGACATCCCCTTCATTATGGATACGGCTGAGTACGTCTCCCGCAGTGTAGGGGATGATAAGGTCCACTTCTTTATCGCCTGAAGTGAATATCTTTTCCAAAGCATCAAGAAGATCATCTATTCCGTAACCGGTCTTTGCAGAGATATAGACAGTTTCTGTTCCGGGGGTATTTTTTACTGTCAAACCTTGATCTCTTTTATCCGATTTGTTACATACATATATCCTTGGGATTCCAAGAGCATCCAGATCGTTTAAAGTATCTTCCGTTACTTTTTTGTGGTCTTTATGATTAGGATCAGATGAATCCATTACTATCAGAAGGACGTCCGCGTATTTCAGTTCCGACAAAGTCGATCTGAATGCTTTGATCAGGTCGTGGGGAATATTTTCGATAAAACCAACGGTATCCGATAAAAGAAAGGGCTTTCTGCCGGGAATGTCGATCTTACGGACAGAGGTATCAAGAGTTGCAAAAAGCATATCCTTTTCAAAGACCTTCTTTTCATCCGTCTTATCTGCGGATGCTTTGCCCATTCCAAGGAGGCAGTTCATAAGCGTCGATTTACCTGCATTCGTATAGCCCACAAGTGCAACATGGGGATAGCCGTCCCTTCTTCGTCCTCCTCGCTGTACATCCCTGGTATGTTCTATCTCGGCAAGTTCTTTTTTCAGCTCCGTGATCCTGTGAGAGATCTGTCTTCTGTCCAGCTCAATCTGCTTTTCTCCGATACCCTTGTTGGCCCTGCTGCCTCCGCCGCCACTCTGACGGCCCAGGTGCTGCCACATACCGGAAAGTCTGGGGAGCATATATTGAAGATACGCCGTCTCTACCTGAAGTCTCGCCTCTCTGGTCTTAGCCCTTCGGGAAAAAATCTCCAGTATAAGATTCGTCCTGTCCCAAACAGGAACACCGATGATCTTCTGGAGATTTTTCATCTGTGCTGGAGAAAGGTTGCCCAGGCATACCACATGTCCCGCTTCATTTACTTTTACTTCTTCGGCAAGTTCTTCTGCCTTGCCGGATCCGATCCACGTAGCATTATCCGGATGGTCCAGTTTTTGAGTCATGTAAGCAAGAACTTCAAGATCACATGCTTCGCACAGGCTCACCAGCTCTTCCATGGCATGGTCAAATTCATCCTCACGCTCCGTTGTCCTCAGTCCCACCGCAATTACGGGTATTTTTTCATTTTCCGCTGATTGTTCGTTCAATAAAAAATGTCGCCTTTCAAAAAAGCCGGAACTTTATTTTATATAGTCAGAGATATCACCTGCCATAAGTCCATGCTCGCCTTTTACCTTTGCCGCTGCATCTCCTGCAAGAGCATGGATTCTGACTCCGTATGATGCCGCTTTAATGCCGCTTAATCCCTGAGCCAGGAGACCTGTGATGATACCTGCAAGTACGTCCCCACTTCCCGCAGTTGCCATTCCGCAGTTACCGCAGTCGTCATTAACGATGACTTCTTCTCCGGGTGCAATGGTATATGTTTCGGATCCCTTTACGACCACAATGCAGTTCATATATTCGGAGACTGCGATGCCGAGACTGAGTCTGTCACCGTCTTCAGGGCCACCCTCTATAAGTTTAAGAAGGCGGTGCAGTTCACCTTCATGGGGTGTAAGGATGATCTGACGGCCTTCCGACGCCATTTTCCTTAAGTCATCTGAAATGTATCTTCCCTTGTCTGATGAGATAATGGTGAGTGCGTCTGCATCCAAAACAAGAGGTTTCATGCCGGATCCGTTTACAAGTGCGTCCAGCATGTTAACCGATGATTCATCCGTTCCTATACCGGGACCCGCAAGATAAACATCGCTCCATTTATCGTAAAGGTGCATTCTTCCCGCAAAGTCATCCGTATCATACAAAGCCTCGGGAAGAGCTGACTGGATTATCACGCGGTTACACTCAGGAGATGCGATCTTCACCATCCCGACACCTGTTCTGTAAGCTGCCTTTCCCGCAAGAATTGCACATCCGGCACTTCCGAAACTTCCGGAGTAGATGAAAACTTTTCCGAAGGTTCCCTTATGTCCGTCCCGATCCCTTTGGGGTAACATTTCTTTTATTGTTTTTTGTATTTTCATGGTTTTGATTATATCATATCCGCCACCTTCGAGTTTTAAAAATCGCATCCGTATGGTATGATTTTTAAGTGGTCGTTAACCGGATTCCCGAAAGGAGAAAATATGGCATCATTCAGACAGACAATGGAGGATTTCGCAAGGCTTGATGTAGAGGACAAGGCAAGATATGCGGTTCAGGAGATGGAGTACGTATACGAGATCATAAAGTCCAACTACGCACAGGAATTCGCAAGCATATATGATGATAAATACGGATATATCGCATTTCTTGTAGATCTGATGAAGGTTGGCATCATGGCCGACGGCGAACTCAGAGATACCGAGATCCAGCTCATCAGAATAGTCTGCAAAGAAGTATTCGGAACTCTTTACTCAGAGAGGGAAGTTGCAGAACTTTACGAGAGCGGAACAAAAAATGATTACAAGCTCGTGCAGCAGATCGTCAGGGCTCTTGACGGCGAGAGTGTAAAGCACATCTATGCATTCCTCTGTGCAGTAATGACCATCGACCGTCATGTAGACGATGCCGAGGTTGCATTTGTAGAATCACTTTTCAGATAATTACCCGGTAAAGACATAGTTCCATAACAAAAGATAAAGCGGTGACCACATTTCGTGATCACCGCTTTTTTATTACCGATCATTCATCACCAATCCGAATCCCAGCTTGAATAGTCCGAATCCCAGGAATCATAGGAATCCCAGGAACTTCCGGAATCCCAGTCGTAATCATAGCTGTAGTCAGAGCTGTCATAACTTGAACTGCTTCCCGTGTCATACCAGGTGGTATCCTCAAAGTCCATTCCCGAGTGATCGTAAACGCGGTAATCATCAGCAGTATCATCATAGATCGCATCATCCAGAAAGTCGCTGTCATACATATAATCCCATGTGTCATAATCGGCATCATATGAATACCAGGAACCTTTCTGGTAGTAATAATCGTTTCCGCCGTATCTGTAATACCCCCTGGAAGGAGTATGATCAAATGCAGCAAAAAGAAATGCAACCACCATAATAAGTATGGTGATACCTGCTTTGCTGAGGAAAAAGAATCCCAGGATCTTCCAAATGGCAGATCCACCACTTCGGCGTGAAGGCTGATTATAAGCGCTGCGGGTAGTCTGAGCTGATCTGTTTGCTGCAGAGCGGCTCTTCTGATCTGCAATCTCGACCCTCAGTCTCTGATACAATTCGTTGACCGCGTAGCCCTCATCGTATCCCTGGTATCTTATGGCTCTTTCGCCGCTTGCCTTGTTTTTATATACGACAAATTCGCCTGCGCTGTTTTTAAAAATACCGAAAGCCTTAGGCTCTTTTATATCCTTGCCAATGAAGAATCTCGTTACGTTCTCGGGAGGGAGATTATGGGAGGCATACCACTGCCTGAGTTCTTCAATTGTCTTAGGCTGTTCCGATGCGGTCCGGTTAACGGTGGGCATAGAGCCGCCGCAGAAAGGACAGTAATTAAGATTATCCTCGATCATCTGATCGCAGTAATTACACTTAACCTTCATTGCTCTCCTCCTTTCTCTCCGGTTTTTTCGCTGCCGTCAAGAAGGGAAGTAACATTCATCTCAAACTCGTCGCCTTCCTTCATATCTGTAGAATCCCATTCAATAGCGGTATCGGACTTGCGGGCATTTATAAAGACTGCAACCGCTGCGGATGTCATTATCAGGACATATATAACAAAGATGATAAAAAAGACCACGCTTCCCGATTTTTCACACATCTCAAATATTCCGTGGAAAACAATGGGAATGATGATTGCTTCCATCATGTGGGTTTTCTTGGCTTTTAAATCACCCTTGCCTTCCGCAACTTTTGCAAGTCCGTAAAAATATCCCATAAATATGGAGATTACTATCTGCACAAGCAAAGGAATTATGAGTCTTGAAGGATCAACAGCAGATCCGTACTTGATCATTAAAACCACGTTTTCTGCAATGAGGAATCCCACAGAAAGAGAGACCACATACACTATGGCATCAAATGTGTAATTGAATTCTTTGTCTTTCCAGGTCAGGAGTTTGAGTGCTATAAATCTTCCGCCTTCTTCAATAAGAGCGGTAAAGATAAATGCATCCAGGAAAGTGAAGAACATTATGGACGTGCCGTCATAAAAGCCTTCCAGCATTTTCAGTCCCAGACTGCGGAGCAAAATGTCCACAAGCATCACCAAAACTCCTGCAACGAAGAGCTTCAAAAGAAGTACCGGAGATTCTTTTTCCACGGTATCGAGCTTCCATACCGCAAATATCAGAAGTATTCCCGGTATCAGTGCAAGTGCAAGCATGTATACCTCCTTTTTCAAAAACAAAACGGAAGGCTGAGCCTTCCGTTTTATAAACTCTTATCAGCCCGTGCAGTACTATTTTAACACACCCACGGCTATTTGTTGATTATAAGTGCAATACTCTCTCTCTGATCTCCTGGGTTCTTCCCTGGTTCCAGAACTGGGTTCCGATGTATCCGCAGGTCCTTCTTGCGACGTTCATCTTGTTCTGATCTCTGTTTCCACAGTTAGGGCATTCCCAGATAAGCTTTCCGTCTTTATCGTTAACGATCTTAATCTCTCCGTTATATCCGCATACCTGACAGTAATCGCTCTTGGTGTTGAGTTCAGCGTACATGATATTTTCATAGATATACTGCATAACGGAAATGACCGCACCGATGTTGTCCTGAAGGTTGGGAACCTCTACATAGCTGATGGCACCACCGGGTGAAAGAGCCTGGAACTGTGATTCGAACTTAAGCTTTTCAAATGCATCGATCTGCTCGGTAACGTGTACATGATAAGAGTTTGTGATGTAGCTCTTGTCGGTTACGCCGGGAATGATGCCGAATCTCTTCTGAAGGCATTTTGCAAACTTATAAGTGGTTGACTCAAGAGGAGTTCCGTAAAGAGAGAATGCGATATTGGTCTCGCCTCTCCACTTCTTGCAGGCATCATTGAGTTTCTGCATTACTTCAAGCGCAAAAGGTGTTGCGGTAGGATCGGTATGTGACTTACCTGTCATATATCTGGTACATTCGTTAAGTCCCGCATATCCAAGTGAAATGGTGGAATATCCGTCATAAAGAAGCTTGTCGATCTTCTCACCCTTCTGAAGCCTTGCAAGGGCACCGTACTGCCAGAGGATGGGAGCAACATCCGAAAGAGTTCCTTTAAGTCTGTTATGTCTTGCCATGAGCGCTCTGTAGCAGAGCTCAAGTCTCTCGTCAAAAATACTCCAGAACTTGTCCATATCACCGCCTGATGAACATGCGATATCAACAAGGTTGAGGGTTACGACACCCTGGTTGAATCTTCCGTAGAACTTGGGAGTTCCGTCCACGTTCTGAACACCGGGCTCGTAAGTAAGGAAGCTTCTGCATCCCATACAGGTATATACGTTACCGCCCTTGAGTTCCTTCATAACCTTTGCGGAAATGTAGTCGGGAACCATACGCTTAGCGGTACATTTAGCCGCAAGCTCGGTGAGGTAATAGTACTTGCTTCCCTCAGTGATATTGTCCTCATCAAGA
>ONTX01000046.1 GCA_900320825.1 uncultured Lachnospiraceae bacterium
CTCTGGATGATGTTAAGGATAAAGTCTATACAAGAGATCTTTTCGGAAGGGATTAATACTTCGAATGGCTCTTAATTCGCTGGCATATTTAATACTGTTTCCCATAATCCTTATTCTGTACTATCGTCTTTCCGGCAGGCTCAGGATTGTTTTCTTGACCATTATAAGCCTTGCGTTCTATTCTCTCTGGGATATCAGATATACCTGCATTCTTCTTTTGATTTCCATTGCCACATGGTTCAGTGGCAGGTTCATATCAGAAAAAAAAGAAAATCTTGCTTTGTGTAAGGTGATCCTATGGCTTAATATTGCCGCTATTGTCGGATTTCTTCTTTCCATTCGTTTTCTTCCCAAGGGGAGTATCATAGTTCCCATTGGTATTTCTTTTTATTCTCTCCAGGCTATTGGTTACATCTCCGACATTTATTTGCGTCGTTCTCCATCCGAGAAAAGTCTTATTAATTATATTTTTTTCAATTCATTCTTTGCTACTGTTACATCCGGACCTATTCAGAGAACCGGCTGTTTTCTGAAACAGATTGGTGAAAAGAAAGAGTTTGATTATGACAGGATCAGGCGCGGTTTATATATGATCGCCTATGGTCTTTTTGCCAAGGACTTTGTGGCTGACAGACTTGAATTTATTGTGGATAAAGCGTATGCAGGATATGATACCGAGACAGGTTTTATACTGCTTATAGGCGTCGTGGCATATGCGTTCCAGCTTTATTGCGATTTTATGGGTTATTCATATATTGCACTGGGTTCGGCACTGGCTCTTGGTTTTGAACTCCCCGATAACTTCCGTCAGCCCTATTTTTCGACATCTGTTAAAGAGTTTTGGGGAAGGTGGCACATAAGTCTTTCGGAATGGCTCAGGGATTATCTGTATTATCCTCTTGGTGGTAGCAGGAAAGGCAGTCTTAGGACAATCCTGAACATTTGCGTTGTATTTATATTGAGCGGTATATGGCACGGAAAAGGACTGACCTTTATCATATGGGGGTCACTTCATGGGCTGTACATGATCATTGAAGTCTTTTCTCTGAAAAAAAGAGATGTATTTTTTGGCAGGCTGTCGGATAAGTCCGGCGGTAAGGTGCTGAAGATCCTGTTTGGAATCATTACATTTATCCTTGTTGACTTTGCCTGGCTGTTCTTCAGGGCAGAATCTGCTTCTCAGGCATTTGTAATGGTTAAAAGGATCTTCACGGAAACCAATCTTATCTATTCATTGAGAAACGGACTTTACACATTTGGAAGGTCCCGCAAGGAACTGTTATTCTGGCTTTGCGGCCTGATGATTGTATTTGTGGTAGATGTTCTGCATGAGAAAAATATAAGAGTAGCTGAAAGCCTGGGCAAGAAGGCTTCTGCCCTCAGATGGTCACTGTATTTTATGTTTATCGCTTTTATGATGGGAACCGGAATGTATTATTATGGGTATTCGGCTTCCACGTTTATTTATTCAGGGTTTTAATGACCGATGAAGAAACTTGTTATAAAATTTATACTGCTTTTTATTTTTGCCTTCGGTTTGTTCTGCCTTGTTGACTATTTTTCCTGCAAAGCCGAAACTAAAGAACTGGTGGCAAAGCTGACCGGCAGCAATGAGTATCTCGGGGAAGAAACCGGGACAGACAGTATAATCTCTATCATAAGAGCGGTTAATACTGATGACGGGACAAATGTGCTGGTAATAGGAGATTCCGTTTCCGGGCAGCTTTTTTCGGGACTTGCAGGAGAGTGCCCCGATACCCGGATAGCATGCGGTAATGCCGCAATTAATATTTCCGGGCAATACCTGCTTGCCGTAAATTACCTTGAAAACCATCCTGAGACTACGGATGTGTGGCTTTTTGCCCATCCTTTGACTTTGGACAGAGGGTATGATATGGAACTTGGATACGGATATGCCGTAATGCCTTTTGCAATTGAAGGAGTTCTGGATGAACTGGATGAAGTGACTATTGATCAGATGGCCGGTGCATATGGGAGAGTGGCTCTGAGTCCTGCATTTGCCGGTGCGATAAACAGATCGCCCTTAAACCGCAAGCTTTTTTTCAGTTATATCAGGATGCATAACGAAGAGTATATTCAGGAAAATGCTTATGAGATTGCATCCCTTTACATTCTGAAGCTGGCAGATATTTGCCGTGAAAAAGGAATAAATTTCCATTTTTACTCCAGTCCTTCAACGGAGTATTTCAGGGACAAGATAGAGTCAACAAGGGATGATTTTAATGCATCGGAACTGTCAAAGGCTTATCCTGACTATCTGGATTCGATTTATTACTTCCCGACTGAGTGGTCGAAGGATTATACTCATTTTGATGATGAACATGCGGTCGGAGAAGTATACAATGAGATCATAAACAATGCTTATGATGAATTCTTTACTGATACTTGAAGGATAATAGTATTGTGAATAAGGCTGACAATAGAGACAGATCAAAAG
>ONTX01000032.1 GCA_900320825.1 uncultured Lachnospiraceae bacterium
ACCTTTGGTGTAAACACAGATTTTTAAGGAATAACCGGTTATGAAAGACAATTTTGAACGATATGACATGAAAGCGCCTCCGGTACGTACCAAATGGTACTTAAGGCCGCTCACATACATCTTAAGTGCACCCGATGTAAAAAAACATGGGTGTATCATTACAAAGACCGGTACGGAAGGATTGAAGCCTCCTTTTGTACTTTTGTGCAATCATAATGCCTTTATGGACTTCAAGGTTGCAACAAAGGCGATCTTTCCCTGGAGAGCAAATTATGTTGTTGCCATAGACGGATTTATAGGCAGGGAAAAGCTTCTCCGAAATGTGGGATGTATCTGCAAGAGAAAGTTTACGAATGATACAACACTTATAAGGCAGCTTGTGCGCACTGTTAAAAACGGGGATGTTGCGGTGATCTATCCCGAGGCAAGGTATTCTCTC
This sequence comes from uncultured Lachnospiraceae bacterium, assembly GCA_900320825.1. Classification (GTDB taxonomy): domain Bacteria; phylum Bacillota; class Clostridia; order Lachnospirales; family Lachnospiraceae; genus AC2028. The sequence continues at coordinate 440 of ONTX01000032.1, forward strand.
TGCGGAACAACTGCGGTTCTTCCCGAGAGTCTGGGGAAGCTGTGCAAGCTTCTTGGGGTTCCGGTGGTTACCCTTATCTGCCACGGACATCACGTCAATTCCCCTTTCTGGAATCTTCACGACAGAGGGGTTAAGCCTACCGAGGCTGAATTTACTCTTTTATATTCTGCTGAAGAATTAAAGAAAGCTTCCCCGGCCGAAATAAACGAAAAACTTGTTAAGGCATTTGAATATGATGATTTTGCATGGCAAAAAGAGCGGAGTATAAGAATCACATATGAGGGCAGGGCTGAGGGACTTCATAAGGTTTTATATCAGTGCCCTGCTTGTAAAACTGAGTTTAAGATGTCCTCAAAAGGGACAATACTTAAATGCAGCGCCTGTGGTAAAAAGTGGAATATGACGGAGCTTGGGGAACTTGAAGCACTTAGCGGTGAAACCGAATTCTCACATATTCCCGACTGGTATGAATGGGAGAGGGAGAATGTCAGGGCTGAAGTAGAGGCAGGAACCTATTCAAGCGGTGAACTTCCCGTTAGAGTCGATTCTCTTCCGAATGCAAAAAAATTCATTCCCCTGGGAACCGGTACCCTGATCCATGATATGGAAGGCTTCAGGGTGAAAGTTACAGACAGAGACGGTGACGAACATGAGATGGTAAAGACAGTTCCCTCAATGTATTCGTGCCATATAGAATATGAATATCTTGGAAAATACGGTGACTGTGTGGATCTGAACACGCTCACGGATACCTGGTACACATATCCTGATCCGGAAAAATGCGATTTTTCAGTGACAAAGATGGCACTTGCTACAGAAGAGTTATATTTTGCACACAAAAGATAATTTTTCAAGAATTGATGACATTTAGGGCAAAATAAATTGAATTGTTAAGCCTGAAATGGTAGCATATTAATATATTGTTGAAACAAAGGCGTTTCATCCTTACAGGGTGGGGCGCCTTTTTGTTTTTTGGGGAACGGAGGCAATATGGCTGCATTTGACAGAGTGAAAAGCGGAATACCCGAATTTGATAATGCGATAGATAATATCCGTCTTGGGGATAACGTTGTATGGCGTGTATCTGATCTGTCCCAGTTCAGGCTTTTTATGGACCCGTATATAAAGCAGGCAATCGAAGACAAAAGAAATATCATCTACTTTCGTTTTGCAAGTCAAGAACCGCTTATCGAAGACTGCCCGGAAGTAAAGACTGTCAATGTACCTCTTTCTCACAGGTTTGAAAATTTCACCGTTGATATACACAACGTGATAGAAGCCGAAGGGAAGGATGCATTCTATGTTTTTGACTGCCTGTCCGAACTTCAGACCGCATGGGCTACGGATCTGATGATGGGTAATTTCTTCAGGGTCACCTGCCCGTTTCTTTTTATTCTTGATACGGTGGCTTTTTTTCCGATGATAAGAGGAAAGCATTCCGTACAGTCCATAAATAAGATCTTAAATACCACCCAGCTGTTTTTTGATGTTTATTCGGATGAAAAAAACGTATATGTGCGCCCTGAAAAAGTATGGAACAGAAATTCCGATACCATGTTTCTTCCTCACACATACGATCCGGGGACAGGGGAATTCCGTCCCATACTGGACGGAGTTAGATCCAGCCGTTTTTATCAGGCACTTGGTGATGCTCAGCGCTCAGCACAGGAACAGTATTCCGATTCCTGGGACAGATTCTTTAACCGTGCAAAAATGCTCAATGAAACCGGCGAGGATATTACGGAAGAATGTCACAGGATGTGTAATATCATGATGACCCGTGACGAGAAAATGCGTCAAATGGTAAAAAAACATTTTCGTCCCGAGGATTATTTTGCCGTAAGGGATCATATGGTGGGAACCGGAATGGTGGGGGGCAAAGCATGCGGAATGCTTCTTGCAAGATCGATAATACGTAACAGTGAACCGGATATCAGTGCTGTGCTTGAACCACATGATTCCTTCTATGTGGGTTCAGATCTTTACTATACCTATATTGTTGATAACAATCTGTGGGATATGAGGATCAGACAGCGTACGGAAGAGGGTTACTTTGAACTTGCCGGAGAGTTCTCCGACAAGCTGATGAACGGAACTTTTTCCGAAGCCATGAGAGAGCAGTTTATCAGGATCATCGAATATTACGGCAGGGATCCGTATATCATCAGATCCAGCAGTATTCTTGAGGATGGTTTCGGTAATGCTTTTGCCGGAAAATATGAATCCGTTTTCTGTGTAAACAGGGGTTCCATGGAAGAGAGGCTGGAGGAACTGGAGCATGCCATCAAGGTTGTATATGCAAGCACAATGAGTCTTTCTGCTCTGGATTACCGCAAGAGACGCGGCCTTGATAAAAGGGATGAACAGATGGCACTTCTGGTACAGAGAGTATCAGGGTCGTACTACGGAACGGATTATATGCCCTGTGCGGCAGGCGTGGGTTATTCATACAGTCCTTACAGGATAATGAAAGATTCGGATCCGACTTTCGGTATGCTCAGACTTGTTATGGGACTTGGCACCTCTGCGGTAGACAGGACTGAAGGGTCATATCCCAGGATAGTGAATCTGGATGCACCGGAAAGATCTTCATATTCCTCGTCTGCGGACAGACACAAATTTTCTCAGGGAAAAGCAGAAGTAATAGATATGTCCGAGAAGAGTTTAAAAAGACTTGATCTGGATGATCTGCAGCCTGTTCTTCCCAAATACCTTGATAAGGTGCTGCTTGAGCATGACTTTGATGCGGAAATGAGACTTCGTGAAATGGGCAGGAACAGAGATGTGAAATTCATTTCATGCAAGGGACTTGTGACAAATAAGACTCTGATGGATCAGATGAGGAGAATGCTCAGATGCATTCAGGATGAATATGAATACCCGGTTGATACGGAATTTACCATCAATATTTCGGAAGACGGAGAATATTCCGTGGATCTTCTTCAGTGCAGACCCCTTCAGGTTCAGAAAGGCAGGACAGGAAATGCGGCACCCGGTGATATCCCTGCTGACAGAATACTTCTTGAAAGCAAAGGCTCGTCCATGGGAGTTTGCAGGGCTTCAAGGCTTGACATAATAGTCTTTGTGGATCCTGTGAAATACTACAATATGCCCTACAAAGAAAAGGATCTGGTGGCAAAACTGATAGGAAAGATCAACTGGTTCTACCGCGGAAAGGAAAAACATATGATGCTGATAGTACCGGGACGTATAGGAACATCATCTCCGGAACTGGGTGTGCCCACAGCTTTTTCGGATATCAGTGAATATGAGATCATATGCGAAACCGAAGAATCCGGTGCGGGTTATAATCCTGAACTGTCCTACGGAAGTCACATCTTCCAGGATCTTGTGGAGGCAGAGATCCTTTATACCGCAGTTTTTTCAAATGAAAAGACTTTACACTTTTGCCCGGAAAAACTCACATCCGCAAGGGATATGGTAACAGACTTTGAACAGAGCCCGGAGATAGAAGGAATTGTGCATGTATATGATGTGTCTGACAAAAACTGCGAGGTATTTAATGACATTTCGGATGAGCATCTGATAATAACCTGGGGATAGATTTATTGCGTTATGGCTTCCCTGAGGAAGAAGTATGGATAACTGACGATAGTATTGAATCAGATCGGAGATAAATATGGTTACATGTATGGATGTAAATAATCTAAATCTTGACGGAATGGAACTGATTGCGGGTGAAAAGGGTCTTAACCGTATCGTTTCATGGGTTTATCTTGTTCAGACAAGACCATACGATGAACATATGAATCATGGAAACTTTGCTTTGATCGTGGTTGATCATATCAGGTTTGATTTCAAAGAAGTCCGGAAAAGCATGGATGAACTTAATGAACTTGGAATATCCGGACTGGCTATATCTGTGGTTGATGACAAAGAAAGCATACCTAAATCAATAATCAAAAGAGCAAATGATCTTTCACTTCCGCTTTTTTATGTCCGGTGGAAGGGAGCTTCATTTGTCGACATCTCCCAGAGTATAGGTAATCTGATCCTGGAGACCGGAATAATGAACAAACGTACGGGGGATTATCTTTATAACCTCCTTTTCGGATATGATGTTAATGACAGGTATGTCAGGAAAATCTCCGGACAGTTCGGACTTGATTTCAGCAAGCCCTACAGGGTGGGCATAATAGCAGTCGACAGACAATATGGTATTAATCTCGAACAGGATGAACATATATATGAGTATTATTCGGACTGTCTTAACAGGGAAGTTTTCAAAATGAAGGGCCGTCCCATGTTCATGAAGTTTCTGAATAAGTTTGTTCTGCTCTTTGAAGCAAAGGAAGACAAAGAAATTGAGCATGAAATTGAGAAGATCCTGAAAAAACTGGATAACTCCCCAAGATTTAAGGGGCTTATCAAAAGTACATGCATTCTGGGAGCACCGTACAAAGATCCTTCAAAATTCGGGCAAAGTTATCAGGAGGCAAAAAGCCTGATCCCCAAGAAAGATCTTCTTCCCAACCCTTCGGGCAAGAAGGTTCTAAGTGCAAGCTCGATGGGAATATATAAATATATGTTCCGTGGTAATGACCAGAGAGAGATACTTGATTATTGCAATAATAAACTCAGCAAACTGGAAGAATATGATCATGCCAACGGAACCTTCCTGCAGGAAACTCTTCTTGCGTACTATATGAACGGGTTTAACAGTGCGAAGACCGCGGAGGCACTTTTTATCCACAGGAACTCCCTTATGTACAGGATAAAAAAGATAGAAGAACTGCTGGATATGGATTCAAATGACTATATGGAATATCTTGATCTTTTGAACTGTATCCTGGTAAAAAGGCTTATGTTCATATAGTGCTTGTGCAAAGTGACAGTCAGGACTGTGCACTTGATACATTGTAATAAAATACATCCTTGCTTAGAATGCATATTAAGCAAAGGCGCTGAAGAAACGAAAGTTTCCCGGCGCCTTTCTTGTTTCAAAAAAGCCATGTTAATAAACGTGACAAGGAGGAAAAAGTTATGAAAAGAATGTTCAGATCAAAAAAGAGGTTTTTTACGGCAGCTGTTTCTATGGCACTTATGGCTGCGTTTATCGGAGGATGCGGAAGCAGCAGTTCAGCTCCTGCATCGGTATCACCCGCACAGACAGAGGCTCCTGCCGTTGAAACCTCCGGGGAAACCCCGGCAGCAGGTGGGAAGGAAGTTCTCAGAGTCGGAATGGAATGTGCATATGCACCTTTTAACTGGACACAGGATGCACCTTCAACGCCCGACGGAAGTACTGCTGTTCCGATTTATGATTCAACGTTTTACGCATACGGTTACGATGTTGCGGTAGCGCAGATGCTTGCAGATGAGATGGGAATGGATCTTGAGATACATAAAGTTGAGTGGTCCTCCATCGGAATATCAATGGATGCGGGCGATTATGACTGTATCATCGCAGGTATGGGAAGAACCGCAGAAAGAGAGATGTCTTATTCCTTTACCACTCCTTACTATTACAGAGACAACTGCATCGTTGTTAAAAAGGATGGACCTTTTGCATCAGTTACCGGTCTTTCCCAGCTTGCAGGAACCGGATGTAAGGTTACAACCCAGCTTGGTACAGGATGGATTCCTCTTCTCGACCAGATTGACGGAGCTGAGACCGGAATGAATTTTGAAACCACTTCCGAGTGTTTCATGGCTGTTTCAAACGGAGTTGCCGATGTTTGTATCGTTGACCTTCCTACTGCAGAGTCTGCACTTCTTACCAATAAGGATCTTGCGATCATTACATTTGATGAGAGTGACAGCTTTGTGGGCGATGATGAAATGGTTAACGTTTGTATAGCAACCAGAAAAGACGATACCGCACTTCGCGATAAGATCCAGGGCGCTATGGATGCCATCGGATGGAGCGACAAGGCAAAGATGGATGAACTTATGGCTAAGGCAATTGGTCAGCAGCCTGCCGCAAACTAAAGCATTTACCTGCCGGGGGTTTCCCCGGCAGGATACAAAAGGATGGATGAGTTATGAAAGATATACTGACCGGGATTGCAGATCCTCAGACCTCTCTTGAATGGATGGTCTATCTTACAAATAAATATTTCAAGATGTTTCTGGATGGAACAAAGCTGACTTTGTATATTGCCGTTCTCGGAACTCTTATCGGTTTTCTTCTGGGATATGTGATCGGGATTATTCAGGATATAAGGACCGGTGAAGGAGATAACGTTGTGAAAAAACTTTTCGTTCGTCTCCTCAAGATCATTGCCGGTGCGTATGTTGAAATCTTCCGTGATACACCAATGATCGTTCAGGCGATGATCATATATTACGGAATAAGACAGATGGGTGTTGATATGGGCCCGGTGTTTGCCGGCGTTCTCGTTACGGTTCTTAACACGGGAGCTTATATGGCTGAAACGGTACGCGGTGGTATCGGATCCATCGATATCGGACAGCGTGAAGGTGCGTGGGCGATGGGAATGTCTCCCATGAAGACAATGCTCTACATTGTTCTTCCCCAGGCATTCAAGAATATCATTCCCGAGATGGCTAACACCTTCCTTACGAATCTTAAGATGACTTCGGTCCTTAACGTTATCGCGGTACAGGAACTTTTTATGGCAGCCAAGACGGTCGGCGGAAACTACTATAAGTATTTTGAAAGTTATCTTGTCATTGCGGTCATCTATTTCGTACTGTGCTTTTTCTTCAACAAACTTTTCAATTTCCTTGAAAAGAAGATGAAGGGAAGTCAGGATTACGCACTGGCTGTTGAATATATGGACAATCAGTAAGGAGGCAGGATATGGGAGAAAAGATCATCAGCATTCATGATCTGAGCAAGTCTTTCGGCAATCATGAAGTTCTCAGAAAAATAGATATGGACATAAGCGCCGGTGAGATCATCTGTATCGTGGGATCATCAGGCTCGGGAAAGTCAACTTTCCTCAGATGTATCAATAAGCTTGAACATCAGACTTCAGGAAAGATCTTTTATCACGGAAAAGAAGTAAGGGATGTGCAAAGGGAAGTGAATGAATATCGTGCAAAGGTTGGAATGGTTTTTCAGTCCTTCAACCTGTTCAATAATATGACGGTCCTTCAAAACTGCATGATATGTACGAGAAAGGTTCTTCATCTTTCCAGGGAAGAGGCATTTAACAGAGCGATCACTCATCTTAAGGAAGTGGGTATGGCACCTTTCATTCATGCAAAACCCTCGCAGCTCTCCGGAGGCCAGAAGCAGAGAGTTGCCATAGCCAGATCTCTTTGCATGAACCCTGAGGTCCTTCTTTTCGATGAGCCGACATCTGCTCTGGATCCTGAAATGGTAGGTGAAGTCCTTAATGTCATGAAGGAACTTGCGACCACCGGACTTACGATGATCATAGTGACTCATGAGATGGCTTTTGCAAGGGATGTATCCACAAGAACTATCTTTATGGACAGAGGATTTGTAGCGGAAGATGCACCGCCTTCGGAGCTGTTTACGAATCCGAAGAATCCCAGGACCAGGGAATTCTTAAGCAGATATCTTGCGGGATGAGAATGGAGGAGGAGTTATGAAAAGATTTGTTGTTACTTTTGCAAGAGGCTTCGGTTCAGGCGGAAAGGAGATAGCCTCTCTTCTTGCAAAGGATCTTGGTATTCACTGCTATGAAAACAGGATCCTTACACTTGCCAGCCAGCTCAGCGGACTTGATGAAAATCTTTTTAATGCGGTTAATGAAAAGATAAGGGAGGGCGGTGGATTTTCCGGATTCTTAAGAGGTCTTCCCAGATCCCGCAGTTATATTGCAAGAAATGAGAAATTCGTGTCCGATGACAAGCTTTTCGAATACCAGTGTGAGATCATAAATTCCCTTGCTGATCAGGAGTCCTGCGTCATCGTAGGAAAGTGCGCTGATCATGTTTTGAGAGGCAGGGACAATGTTGTGAGTGTATATATAGAGGCTCCGAGGGCGTTCTGCCTGCAAAGGACGATTGAACATATGGGGGTGACCGCTGATGTTGCAAATGCAACCATTACCCAGACTGATAAATTCAGAGCCGATTATTACGCATATTACACTCACGGCAACTACTGGACCAATCCGGTCAATTACGACATGACCCTCAACAGTGAGAGAGTCGGGATAGAAAACTGTGTAAAGGTTATTGAAGATTATCTTATCATCAAAGGTTTTATCACAAGGGATGATATCTCTAAAGAAAAGAAATGATATAGGGAGGATAAGAAGATGAGATTAGCAGAGACAGGACTTACAGCACAGGACATTAAGGACAAAGTAAAAAAATATATGATTGAGACCTATGAAAGATTTGATTTTCTTGCAGAGAGCGCAAAGGATCAGTATCTCTATGATGAGAAAGGAGAAAAGTATCTGGATTTCTATGCAGGTATTGCAGTCAACTCCGCCGGAAGCTGTAACGAAAAGGTTGTGGAAGCGGCTGTTGAACAAACCAAGACCCTCATGCATACATTCAACTATCCTTATACCATTCCCCAGGCTCTTCTTGCAGAGAAGGTTTGTACAACCATAGGAATGGATAAGATCTTTTTTCAGAATTCCGGTACCGAAGCCAATGAGGCGATGATCAAAATGGCAAGAAAGTACGGAATAGAAAAATACGGCCCTAACAGATATCATATCGTAACCGCAAAAATGGGATTCCATGGAAGAACATTCGGTGCCATGTCAGCTACGGGTCAGCCTGGTAACGGATGCCAGGTGGGATTTGGCCCCATGACTTACGGTTTTTCATATGCTCCCTACAATGATCTTCAGGCTTTCAAGGATGCCTGTACGGAAAATACCATTGCTATCATGATCGAGCCCGTACAGGGCGAGGGCGGTGTTCATCCCGCAACAAAAGAATTCATGACAGGTCTCAGAGAGTTCTGTGATGAAAAAGGAATGCTCCTTCTTATCGATGAGGTTCAGACCGGATGGTGCAGGACAGGCAAGGTGATGAGTTTCATGCACTACGGGATTAAACCGGATATCGTTTCAATGGCAAAAGCTCTCGGTGGAGGTATGCCCATCGGTGCAATATGTGCCACGGAAGAGGTTGCGAAGGCGTTCTCACCCGGTTCCCACGGAACAACCTTCGGTGGACATCCCGTAAGCTGTGCCGCAGCTCTTGCCCAGGTTGAAGAGCTGCTGAAAAGGGATCTTGCCGGTAACGCGGCCGAGATGGGAGAGTATTTCAAGGCAAAATTAAGTGAACTTCCCCACGTTAAGGAGGCCCGTGGTCAGGGACTTTTGGTCGGTGTCGAATTCGATGACAAGATAAGCGGAGTGGATGTAAAGCATGAATGTCTTCACAGGCATCTTCTCATCACCGCGATAGGTGCTCATACCATCCGTATGGTTCCGCCTCTTATCATCACCAAATCTGACTGCGATGAGGCTGTAAGGATAATAAAAGAATCTGTAGAAGCTCTTTCGTAGGAGGTATTATGAGTGCTTTTTCGTTTTCCGTTCCCCAGGATATTACTTTCGGATACGGTTCCATCGATACTCTCCCCGATGTATCGGAAAAAATGAAATGCCGGAAGGCATATATTATTTCAGGTCCTCATCTTGCAAAAGCAGGTCTTGTGAATAATTGTGTTGAAAGGCTGGAAAGTGCGGGCATCAAGTGTGAGTCTTTTACCGAAACGGAAGGCAATCCGTCTACTGATACCGTGGATAAGGCTGCTGAAGGCTTTGTCAAGAGCGGTGCGGATCTGATCGTAGCTTTTGGAGGAGGCTCGCCTCTTGATGTTTCAAAAGCAGTGGCGGTGGTTGCAAAGTATGGAGGCAAGATCACGGATTATGAGGGAGTGGGAAAAGTTCCGGGTCCCGTTATCCCCATGATAGCCATCCCGACAACTGCAGGTACAGGCTCTGAAGTTACCTCTTTTTCCGTGATAACGGATCATTCCAGAAATTATAAGCTGACGGTGGGAAGCAGGTATCTTCTTCCTGAATCCGTGATACTTGATCCTTCACTCATCACAACCGTTCCGAAAAATACAGCTGCCTTTTGCGGTGTCGATGCTATGGTACATGCTCTTGAGGCATACATCTCCCTGGCATCTTCCCCGTTTTCCGATATGATGGCGGTCAATGCACTGGAACTTATAGGAAAAAATATCAAGGCTTACGTTGAAAACCGGAGTGACCACAGTGCCGCAGAAGGAATGCTTCTGGGATCGCTTTTTGCAGGTATTGCTTTTTCACATGCAAGACTGGGAGATGTTCATGCCATGAGTCATCCGGTGAGTGCATACTTCGATGTGCCCCATGGACTTGCCAATGCGGTGCTGCTTCCAACAGTTGTGGATTTTAATGCCTCTGCCGATAACGGAAAATATTATGAGATCTACAGACGGCTTTCGGACAGCCAGGCTCCAAAAGACTCTTTTAAACCGGAAATGCTTTCCCCGGTGATACGTTCGTTAAATGGTGCACTGGGAATACCGTCTTCGCTGAAGGATGTGGGTGTGGATTCTTCAAAGATCCCGGATATGGCAAAGGATGCCATGAAGAGCGGAAATATTGCCGTAAACCCCAGGTACACAACCATAAACGATATAGAAGATCTGTACCGCAAAGCATTTGCCTGAAATATTGGAAAAGGAGGTCAGTTTGACCTCCTTTTTTGTTGCGC
>ONTX01000120.1 GCA_900320825.1 uncultured Lachnospiraceae bacterium
GACTGTCGCGGAACCGGTAAGATAATTGCCGATAAATGTCCTGACTGTCGCGGCACAGGCTATATAACCATCAAAAAGAGATATTCGGTGGATTTCCCTGCCGGAATCGATAACGGTCAGGCTGTAAGCCTTGCCGAGCTTGGAGATCCCGGAACAAACGGCGGACCCAGAGGTGATGTGCGGGTTGAAGCCATAGTTGAGAGACATCCCATTTTCCAAAGAGACGGGTTTGATATCTATTCTCTTGTTCCCATATCATATGCCGTTGCCGCTCTGGGTGGATCCGTACTTGTGGATACCGTGGACGGAAAGGTCATCTATGACGTAAAGGCCGGAACACAGACCGATACCAGGGTAAGGCTTAAGGGCAAGGGGGTTCCCTCGTGGAGAAACAAGAACCAGAGGGGTGACCACTATATAACTCTGGTTGTGGAGACTCCTGAGAAGATGTCTGCAGAGGACAAGGAACTCCTCAGGAAATTTGACGAACTTACAGGAGACTCTCTTCACGCAGCCGAGAAGGCATCAAACGGTTCCGAACCGAAGGAAAAAGGGTCAAAGAAGAAAAAACTCTTCTGATCCGGCAGATTTATCAAAATAGTAAAAGTGCACCACTTTGGTGCACTTTTTTTGGCATTTAAAGCAAGTCATTGTCCTTGTAAACACGTGGTAAATGCGATATATTATTTTTACTTAAACCTTTAAGTAAAGAAACCGGGGGGTATGGGGGATATTTATGGTTTCAATGAAGGACATCGCAAAAGAATGCGGGGTTTCTGTCGCTGCAGTCAGCAAAGCTCTGAGCGGACAGCCCGATATCAGCGAGGCGACCCGTAATAAGGTCAAAGCCGCTGCTGAAAAGCTTGGTTATCAGCCGAATTCCGCTGCCAAGGTTCTTCGTACCCACAAATCCCATAATATCGGAGTTCTCTTTGTTGATGAGGCTCATAACGGTCTTACCAACGAATTCTTTGCGCTTCTACTGGACAGTTTCAAGCGTGTCGCAGATTCAAAGGGGTATGACATCACATTTATCAACAGAGGTTTATCCGACGGAAATCCCGGCAGCATGAGTTATCTTTCCCATGCCAGATACCGTTCTTTTGACGGAGTTCTCATGGCATGTGTGGACTTTACAAATCCGGAGGTCAGGGAGCTTGCTTTAAGCGATATTCCGGTTGTGACCATCGACTATTCATATGAAAACCGTATGTCGGTCTGCTCGGACAATTCTTCGGGCATCAGGGAGCTTGTCGTATACTGTGCCAAAATGGGCCACAGAAAGATTGCATACGTACATGATAATAACGGAACCCAGGTTTCGGAAGAAAGACTCAGTTCCTTTAAAGAGACAATGTCGGGACTGGGACTTGCCGTTCCTGATGAGTATCTTCCCAGTGCCCAGTACAGAAGGACCGAGGGTGCAAGAAAAGCAACGGAGATGCTCCTTTCCCTTAAGGACAGACCTACATGCATCCTTTATCCCGATGATTTTTCAACTCTCGGAGGTATCGCAGCGATACGCTCAGCCGGTCTTGATATCCCGGGAGACATATCCGTTGTTGGCTATGACGGAATAAGGGTCGGCAGACATCTGACACCCTCACTGACAACACTCAGACAGCCTACGGAGCTAATCGGTGAGACCGCAGCGCAGAAGCTTATCTCGCTGATCGAGAATCCCGCAGAGACACGCATTGAAAAGACGGTAATAAAGGGACGTGTGTACGAGGGAGAATCCGTATCCAAGTTAGGATAAAAATGTGATCAGGCTCTATAAGAGCTGAAAATAAGAATCAACAAAAAAGGAGAAGTCAATATGAAATTCGGCCATTTTGATGACGAACACAGAGAGTATGTCATTGAGACCCCTAAGACTCCCCTTCCCTGGATCAATTATCTTGGAAGTAAGGAATTCTTTTCGCTGATCTCAAACACCTGCGGAGGCTATACATTCTATAAGGATGCAAAGCTTCTCAGACTCACCAGATATCGTTATAACGATGTTCCCATGGACATCAACGGAAAATATTTATACATCAAGGACGGCGATACCGTTTGGAATCCCGGATGGAAGCCCACCCAGACCGAGCTTGATGAGTATGAGTGCCGCCATGGTATAGGCTACAGCAAGTTCAAGGGCGTTAAGAAGGGCGTAAGAGCAGAGGTTCTCACCTTCGTTCCCGTTAATGATAACTGTGAAGTTACCAAGCTTGTTGTTACCAATGACTCCTCCGAAGAGAAGAATATCAGCGTTTTCTCATATGTTGAATGGTGTCTTTGGAACGCAGATGATGATTCCAGAAACTTCCAGAGAAACTTCTCCACCGGCGAAGTTGAGGTAAAGGGTTCTGCAATCTATCACAAGACCGAGTACAGAGAGCGTAGAAATCATTACGCCGTATATTCGGTAAATGCTCCCATTGCCGCATTTGATACCGCAAGAGATTCATTCCTCGGACTTTATCACTATGCATCCGATCCCGAGGCTGTATTTAACGGAAAACTCACCAATTCAATGGCGTCCGGATGGAGCCCCATCGCAGCTCACCAGCTCGATGTTAGCTTAAAGCCCGGAGAGAGCAAGTCCTATGTATTTGTTCTCGGATACATCGAGAATCCCGTTGAGGATAAGTGGGAGTCACACAATGTTATCAACAAGAAGCCCGCAGAGGCAATGCTTGCAAAATACGATACCGACGATAAGGTAGAGGCTGCATTTAAGGAACTCTGCGATCAGTGGGACAAGCTTCTTAATATCTATACCGTTGATTCTTCAAATGACAAAGTTAACCGTATGGTCAACATCTGGAACCAGTACCAGTGCATGGTTACCTTCAATATGTCCAGATCCGCATCCTATTATGAGTCCGGAATCGGAAGAGGAATGGGATTCAGAGATTCATGTCAGGATCTCCTTGGATTCGTTCATCTTATTCCCGACAGGGCTCGTGAGAGGATCATCGATATCGCATCTACCCAGTTTGAAGACGGACGTGCATATCACCAGTACCAGCCTCTTACCAAGAAGGGCAACTCGGATATCGGATCCGGATTTGGTGACGATCCCCTCTGGCTCATTGCAGGAACCAGTGCATACATCAGAGAAACCGGTGATGCTACCATCCTTGATGAGATGGTTCCCTTCGACAATGATATGTCTGTTGCACAGCCTCTTATGGAGCATCTCCGCAGATCCTTCGGATATGTTGATACCCACAGAGGACCTCACAAGCTTCCTCTTATCGGAAGAGCTGACTGGAATGACTGCCTGAATCTTAACTGCCACTCAACCCAGCCCGGAGAGTCTTTCCAGACCTTCGGACCCAGCGAGGGACCCGTTGCAGAGTCTGTATTCATCGGTGGTATGTTTGTTAAGTACGGAAATGAGTATGCTGATCTTTGTGATCTCAAGGGACTTACCGATGAGGCTGCAAAGGTACGTGCATCCGTAAAAGAAATGAATGAGATCCTCCTTGATTCCAACGCAGGCTGGGATGGAGAATGGTTCGTAAGAGCATATGATTCCTACGGCGGAAAGGTCGGAAGCAAGGATTGTGAGGAAGGAAAGATCTACATCGAGCCTCAGGGCTTCTGCGTACTTGCAGGTGTAGGTAAAGAGACCGGTCAGGCTGAGAAAGCTCTTGATTCCGTTAAGAAGCTTCTGGATACCAAGTACGGTGTAATGATCCTTCAGCCCGCATATACCGTTTATCACGAAGAACTCGGTGAAGTTTCCTCATATCCCCCCGGATACAAAGAGAACGCCGGTATCTTCTGCCACAACAATCCCTGGGTTTCCATCGCAGAGACCGTTATCGGAAGAGGAGACAGAGCATTTGAAGTTTACAAGAAGACCTGTCCCGCATATACCGAAGAGATCAGTGAGATCCACAGGACCGAGCCTTATATCTACTGCCAGATGGTAGCAGGTGCCGATGCAAAGTTCCACGGCGAAGGAAAGAACAGCTGGCTCACCGGAACCGCAGCATGGACATTCGTAAATATCTCACAGTACATCCTCGGCGTTTATCCTACCCTTAAGGGACTTTCGGTTGATCCCTGCGTACCTGCAGACTTTGGCGACTTCAGTGTCAAGAGAGTTTACAGAGGTGTTGAATATGACATCACTGTTAAGCAGAACGGGACCCAGAAGGGTGTTAAGGAAATGACCGTTGACGGTGCAAAGGTTGAAGGAACAGTTATTCCTTACGATGCATCCAAGAAGACCGTTAAGGTTGAAGTTGTAATGGGTTAATCCCTGTTTATAATAATCTCCGATTTGGAAAAACCCGCGGGAATGCTTCCCGCGGGTTTTCTTTTATCTGTTATATGAAGGTCATGCGCTGCCGATCAAACAAACAGAAATGTCCACTCCATTACTTCTGCAACATAGAGGAAACCGTAGTGCAGATGTATGAGCAGAAGGATCCACCCTGTAACTATCATCATACGTTCTCCCTTGGTCTTTGCCTTCTTTCCCATATCAAAGAAGTGGAGAAGGCATCCTGCCCAGAGGATGAGCATACCGAACATCATCTGCCAGAAGAAATTGCCGTGGTAGAATTTTTCTCCCCCTTCTCCAAGGAGGGCACACTGGAGAAAGCCTGTCACGAAGCATACTATACTTAAAGGGCCGAACCTTTCTTTAATGTAATTTCTGATATCACATACCAGGATGAAGATGGGAAAACTCATGGAAAACAGGATCGAAAGAGGTATGTTTTCGGAAAAAGCGGCCCATACTTCAAGCCAGTGGGTGATGATGATACCGTTTATGGCTTCATAACTTCCGCCGAGAATATAATAAATGAATACCTGATACAGAAGTGATGCTATACAGGGAAGTGCGATAAGGAATGCTTTTAAAAGATCGTTAACAAAGTAGTCCCGGGCCTTTCCTTTTTTTATCAGGATAGAAATAAATCTTGCCAGCATTATTATTCCGACAGCAGGAATGAACATCATTGAAAAAACCGGCTTGGCAAATGATGAGATAAACAGCATCACCGAAAGCAGAATCCCGGTCTTTGTTTTTGAGAGACTGAAAAAAACTGTATCATTACTACTTTCCGATTCAGATAAAGACCACCAGTCGATTACCAGCATAAAGCAAAGGAGTGCAAAAGGACGTGCGGTGGTGTGAGTCGGATTATAAATGGGATTGATGGTAAAAGAGCCGACGCCCCTTGATATACCGGCATCGAGAAAACTTATCCATACAGGCTGGAGCACGGTCAGGATAAATGATGAAAAAGAGATCAGATTAAGGGATGCGCTTATCTTCTTAAACTCGCAGAATCTTTTTATCATGAACACTGTGATAAAGTACGAAGCGAGGGTAAAGATGATGGTGCAAAGAGCAGCGGATCTTTCAAGGGGGATGAAAAGTATCCTGTTGAAAAACAGGACTATGATGTGCCAGATAAAATAAGGAGACATCATATATGACTTGAGGGGGTCTTCCCCAATGAAAGTGGTTATATATGTGTACACATGTCCGTTGTAATCGGAGAGTTCCTGACGCGACAGAGTGATCACCACCAGATATGTGATGTAGGTTATCAGTGCCGCGAATATCATTACTATCAGTGAATCCGAAAAAAATGAAGATTCGTGTTTTTGATCTTTGGTACCGGGTGTCTGCATATTTGCCCCTTGTTTAATTTCAAAGCGGTTTATGTTATCATTTGATAGGCTTGATTACCGAAAAATATGGTATCACAGATCAGATATTTTTAAAACATCGGATAGGACACCTGTATGTCGTCAAAAATAAAGACAATCATTATAGCTTTGGTCTTCATAGTCATACTTATCATCCCGCTTCCTGCGGATGATGAACTGTTGAGGATACATATAAAAGAAGGTCCGTCTGAAGGGTATGGCCTTTTTTATGCGACCTCAGAAATTCCGGAGCCCTGTAACGATACGTTTATCGAAGGTGAGTCCGGTCACGAAGACGGAGAGATCACTTTTGATCTTGATGCATCTCTTGAAGGAGATGTTTCCCTGGTCAGGATAGATTTTCCGCTAAGCGATGAGCTTATTGCAATTGACGGGATCTATGCAAGCGGTGCCGGAATAGTCAGGAAGAGATGGTCTGTTTCAAAATTATTCGATGAAGAAAACCTGGCATTTGTCCATGATATGACGGTGCAGCCCATCCCCTCAAAGGAAATAGCGTATATTGCGGTTACCGGGGAGGACCCCTTCGTAGTCTTTAATGAAGATGTTTCCCGTAATCTGACAGGTCACTTTTCACATAAGCTTCTGACGAGGATCTGCGTGCTTGGCCTTATCGCTCTGGGGATCGTCTTTTACCGCAAGAGGATGTTTGGGGAAAAAAACTCAGACGAAGCGCCGGACAATAATTAAAAAAGATTTATTATTCGGAAAAAAATATAAAAAATCATCAAAATGCGCCCATTTATTTTTAAAGTGCTATAATGGTCTTTCGTTATAGAGATTTTAAAAATAAACGGGCGATTTATTATGGCTGAAAACAAAGAAGAAAAACAGAATAATGAGAAAAAAGATGACGGAAATTCCGTTATGCTGAAAGTTGCTACTTTTATTGTAGACAGAAGAAACCTGTTCTTCCTGCTCATTGGTATTGCACTTATTTTTTCTGCGATCTCATCAAAGTGGGTAAAGGTTGAAAATGATCTGGCCGCATATCTTCCGGATACATCCGAAACAAGCCGCGGCCTGGACCTTATGAACGAAGAATTTGTTACATACGGCAGCGCCAAACTCATGGTATCCAACATTACATATGATCAGGCAAGTCAGATATGCGATGATATCAAGCAGCGCGATGATGTAACAATGGTATCTTTCGGAGATACATCCGACCATTTCAATGATTTTTCCGCACTTTACGATATCACCTTTGCATATCCCGAAACGGATGAAAGGTGTCTTGAGGGACTTGATGAGATCAAAGAGAGCCTGAGCGGATATGACATATATGTCACAACATCCATGGGAGACCAGGCAGCAGAGATCATTGCAAATGAGATGAAAGTAGTATCTGCTCTTGTTGTGGTGGTTGTTCTGTCGGTACTTATATTTACATCATCCACTTATGCAGAGGTTCCGGTGCTGCTGCTTACCTTTGGTGCATCGGCACTTATCGCATCGGGAACAAACTTCCTTCTGGGAACTATTTCCTTTGTATCTGATTCTGTCACTATAGTCCTTCAGCTTGCACTTTCTGTGGACTATGCCATCATTTTCTGTAACAGATATAAGGAAGAACACGCAGCCCTTGATATAAGAGAGGCTGATATCGTTGCCCTTTCCAAAGCGATCCCCGAGATCTTTTCCAGTTCCCTTACCACTGTGGGCGGTCTTATCGCAATGATGTTCATGCAGTACGGCATCGGTAAGGATATGGCCATATGTCTTATCAAGGCTATTGCTTTTTCTCTTATGTCCGTATTCCTTTTCATGCCGGGACTTATCATGGTATTCGGTAAGGCAATGGATAAGACAAAGCACAAGAGTTTTATTCCCAGGATATCTTTTATAGGAAAATTCGATCACAAGACGAGATTCATTGTCCCGCCTCTTTTTGTGCTTCTTGTGGTCGGAGCCTTTATAACATCCGGAAAGTGCCCTTATGTATACGGTTATTCCATGATAGAGACTCCGGTTAAAAACGAAACACAGATTGCGGACGAGATGATAACCGGGGCTTTCGGAGAATCCAATTTTGTCGCCCTGATGGTTCCTGCAGGAAGCTATGAAAAAGAAGCGGCTTTAATGAAAGAACTTGAAGCCCGTCCTGAGGTTGATCACTGTCAGGGGCTTGCAAATACCGAAGCTATGGACGGCTATACTCTTACAGACACACTCAGTGCCAGGGAGTTTTCCGAACTTTTCAACGTGGATTATGAAGTATCGGAACTTTTGTATATGGCTTATGCCATCAATGATGAAAACTACGCAAAGCTTATAAACGGTTTTTCCGGATATAAGATCCCTCTCATTGATATAGTGATGTTCCTTCACGACGAAGTCGAGCAGGGCTATGTAACTCTCGATGATGATCTTATGGAAACTTTAGATGATGCCAATGCCCAGATGAAGATGGCAAAGGAGCAGCTGCAGGGTGAAAATTACAGCAGGATGCTGGTTTACCTGAATCTTCCCCAGGAGGGAGACGAGACTTTTGCATTCCTTGATGAGATGCATGTGATCGCAGGTAAGTATTACGACGGAAAAGAAAACATACTTGTTGCCGGTGAATCCACCAGCCAGTACGACCTGAAGAAAACATTCTCCAGAGATAATACTGTTGTAAGTGTTGTTTCCATACTTGCCGTTCTTGCTGTTCTGCTCTTTACATTCCTTTCGGCAGGTATGCCGGTGCTGCTGATACTCGTTATACAGGGGGCGATATGGATCAACTTCTCCTTCCCCACATTGCAGCATACATACCTGTTCTTCATGGGTTACCTGATAGTCAGTTCGATCCAGATGGGTGCGAACATCGATTACGCGATCGTTATTTCCGGACGCTATACCGAACTCAGAAAATTTATGAATAAGAAGGATGCCGTTATCGAGACGCTGAACTTCGCATTTCCCACCATAATCACCTCCGGTTCAATGATGGTTCTTTCCGGAATCGCCATAGGACGTCTTTCTTCTGATGCGACGATATGCGGTATAGGACAGTGCCTTGGAAGAGGAACCATAATCTCCATCATTCTTGTAATGTTCGTTCTTCCCCAGATCCTTCTTGTGGGTGAGAAGATAATAGAAAAGACATCCTTCGAGGTATCGGCTCCCATCAAACTCGACAGAGGCTTTGGAACCGTGAGAGTCGACGGAATGGTAAGAGGACAGGTCAACGGTTATGTCATCGGTGAGATGCACGCGCTGATAAAAGGAGAGGTTGCAGCAGTGGTCACCATGGGCGGACTGGAGAATATTCCGGAAGAACCCGGGAATGAAAGATCAAATCTATTGGAAGAGAAGGTGAATGCAAATGAATAAAAAATCCTTCTTAAAATACA
>ONTX01000084.1 GCA_900320825.1 uncultured Lachnospiraceae bacterium
GAAAGCAATGATTTTCATACTATATTTATCCGAATATGCCTCCAAATGCCGTATTTTTCCCTTAAAATGACTTTTTTTCTGACTACCATTTTGACTACTAAACGAATGAAAATTCGCGAAATTAGACGAAATAAGACGGATTATGACAATATGTATAATTGTTCACTAATCCCTGTAAATACAAAGAAAAATGGCTTTCCATGAATCATCATGAAAAGCCATGAACTGTAGTGCAGAAGAAGGGGCGCATGACGTCCTGTGGACGTCAGAATTGCGCCGACCGAGGAGCGCACCCTTGCGCTCCGAGATATGAACCCTGGTATCACGGCACGCTTCTGCGTGACGTAAAAATGAGATACCCCCGGCAATGCCGGGGATATCTCATTTTTCCATCATGCAGAAGAAGGGACTTGAACCCTCAAGAGATTGCTCTCACACGGACCTGAACCGTGCGCGTCTACCAATTCCGCCACTTCTGCGAGCAACGTATCAATTCTAAATCATTAGGTGTTATATGTCAAATACCTTATTCAGCGGATTCTTTTCTACGGGACAAAAGTATTCCGCCTGCGATCATAAGCACAGCGATGACAGCCACCACTATTCCAGCGGCAAGACCTCCTGCATCGACTTTTCCTTTATTTCCGTCAATTACGATATCTGCGGGAGTCGGAGCCGAAGGATCAGCAGCAGTCTGCATGCCCTCTTCAGTTACATTTCCTTCAGGTGATACTGCGGTTTCTTCACCGGGATTCTCCGGACTTTCCGCTGCGGGCGTTTCTTCGGGAACAGGCTCATAAACAGAACTCAGTGTAACGGTATATTCGATCTTTGACGCTCCGGTGAGTACGGCCGGATCAATGAAGGTTTCGCCGCCGCCTGTAATTCCTCCGGAAAGAAGATAAGAATTCTCATACTGTCCGGTGGGGGTCGCACCCTTTATCTCCCCTGCACTGAAATCCGAAAAATATGTCATTCCGTCAACAGTCAGGCTCACCTTGGCATCCACCATGGAAAGAGGAGAATCGTCAGGTGTTACTACTACCGGTGCAAGAAGATAGACATGGGATACCGCAACGGGAAATTCGATTGAAACCGTTGTGGTATATCCGGATCTGATGATATCGGTATTGGCGATAATATCGGGATTATTCTCAGCATCGTCGGGACTTAGGAATTTCATTCCATGGTCCCCTGATTCCTTAAGATCTCCGTCAAAAGCAAGATAGACGAGCAGATCCCCGCGATACCTTCTGGTACCGTCATCCGGCTCAGTTGCCTGAGCCGGAATGCGCGGGATCATCATAGCTGAAAAAACAAGAAATATTGAAAGTATTGAACTTAATAATGACTTTTTCATTTTAAAACTATAAGGCAGTCCGGATCACAGTCTGGTGAAAGGAACTTCCTTTGCATCCTTTCCCATAACAGCTTCGATGGTATTGTCACCGTCTTTAAGTTTTGAAACCGGAACAACCGCAGAATCGATCTTTTCACCGTTTACTACAATATATGACACGCCCTTGCATACATGCTCGGGATTCTTAACTTCGATGTGAAGCATCTTTCCGCGGAACTGTCTGTCAACGGTAAAGCCGTCCCATGAATCGGGGATACAGGGATCGATGAGCATTCCGTCGTACTGGGGACGTATTCCGAGAACATACTGGGTAAGTGAATAGTATGTCCATGCAACGGCACCGGAAAGCCATGATGTACGACAGTTTCCGGGACGGGGTGATGCATCCGAATAGGTGGTCTGTCCCTGTACATAAGGCTCGGACTGTCTGATCTCTGCCTTGTCATTGTATGTTGCGGGAAGTGCAGCCTTAAGATATTCGTAAGCCCTGTTTCCGTTTCCTGCAACGGTCTCTGCGATAACGCCCCAGCCCTGGGTGTGGTTGAAGATACCTGCATTCTCCTTGATTCCGGGCGGGAATACAACGCATCCCATAACTGTTCTGGGAGTGTAGACAATGGGAGGAGCACAGAGCACAAGTCCGTACTTGGTAAAGAGCTGGTCATAAACCGTATCCAGACAAAGCTTCTCCTGGTCGCCCTTGCACGCACCACTCATTACGGCCCATACCTGGGTATTAAGGTATACTTTTCCTTCATCGTACTTATCGGTTCCGTAAACGGTTCCGTCCTCACCTACAGCCCAGATCCACCATTTGCCATCCCATGCTTTCTTCTGGATCGCTTCATCAAGGATGTCTCTCTGCTTCTCAGCCCAAACAGCATCCTCTTCTTTTCCCAGGAGTCTTGCGATATCTGCAAATGTTGTGAGGCCTACTCTTAACTGGAAGGTTACCATTACGCTCTCGCCGTGGTATCCGGTCTGGAGGCAGTCATTCCAGTCTGCTGCAAGTCCGGAAGGAAGTCCGTCTGCCCCGCTTCTTTCAATATTGAAAAGAAGTGCTTTTCTTAAGTGCTCATAAACGGTATCCTCACCGTGATCCGCATAGGGAACAACTTCATTGTAAAAATCGATATCACCGGTCTCCGCAACATATGCAGGGATCGCGTTAAAGAACCATTCGCAGTCATCTGACCTGAACTCGCTCTCATCGGGACACTTCTCATGTCCGGGATTGTGTCCCAGCTTGATAAGAGGCATCGCACCTCCGCAGAAGGTCTGTCCTGTGAGCATGGTAACAAGTCTTCCCTTGGAAAGTTCAGGGATTGCGGCATTTACACCCAGTGTATCCTGAACCGAATCTCTGTATCCGAGACCGTCTCTTTCACCGTTATATACAAGAGAAGCGGCTCTGGACCATGAAAAAGTGATCAGGTTATTGTAAAGTCCCCATACGTTAACTGTATGATCAACATCGGCATCGGGAGTCTTAGCCTTGAATGAGGTAAGCTTTGAATGCCAGTCATTTTTGAGTTTTTCAAGTTCCTCGTCAAAACGTGCAAGAGTGCCGTACTCTGCAACTACTTTCTTTCCGACCTTTTCAACATTTCCGATTCCCAGAAGGATGAGAACAGATTTCTTTTCTCCGGGCTGAAGGACCATATCCGACTGGACGGATCCGCAGGCTGTATCACCGTAAGTCCATGAGTCGTTACACTTACCTTCTACAACAGCTCTGGGCTCCTTGTAAGAACCGTATGTTCCGATGAAACTCTCTCTTGAAGTATCAAAATGGGTCATGGGTGCTTCACAGATTGCAAACCACTCCATCTGTATCTCGCCACCCACCTCAAGATCGGGATTCTGCTTGAAGAGATTGTCATGAATGGAATAACCGAGAATATTGTCTCCCGCTTTATTTGCTTCCATTATGAAGAGGGAATACTGAAGGTTTACAAGATCCTGGGTGGTATTCCACTGGCTTGCAAACTCACAGTATGTGAATGCAGAAAGATTCCTGGGCTTATCGGACTTATTTTCAACATCGAGTCTCCAGTACTCGAACTTCTGACCCAGGGGAACAAAATATGTAGCATCTGTGTGAATGCCCTCATAATCCGAACTGATAATGGTGTAAGCCGTGCCGTGGCGGCATACGGACTTATACTTATCAAGAGGCTTGCCCACAGGCTGCCATGATGCAGACCAGTAATCTTTTGTATCATTATCTCTGAGATAAAAATATCTTCCGGGCTGATCCATGGGAATGGAATTGAAACGAAGTCTCATAAATCTTCCCTGTGCACCGGAACGGTAGAATCCGTAACCACCTGCATTGTTGGTTATGATAGCACCATACTGGGTTGTGCCGAGATAGTTACTCCAGGAAGTCGGAGTATCCGGCCTGTCTACGACGTACTCATAAGCGTCATCATCAAAATGTCCAAACTGCATAATTTTACCCCTTTGTATAATTTATACTTTACGAAGGTCGACACCAAGCATGTTGCTGATAAGGTCATGGAGTTCAGCGGTCACCTCTATGGTGGATATGCTTTCACCCGTGATGCCGAATACGGCAAACATGACTGATGCGGCTCTCGCTCTTGTATTGACTATTCTGAGAACGCCCTCTTCGTTTCCTCTTTCAAGGAGACCTTCAAAAGCGTTAAGAAGTTTATAATATGTACTGATTCTGACGCAGTCAAGCTGGTATCTTAATGCCTCATCTCCGAAGCATCTGTCGGTATCTTCCTTATCTTCCTTAAACTGTCTGGTGCAGAAATACACAAAAGTCTTGAGGATCTCAAGAACGCTCTGCTCCTTATTGGTCATAAGAGCAACAAGAAGATCCGCAGTCTTCTCCGCTCTTCTGTCCAGCACGGTCTTAAAAAGAGCTTCCTTGGTTCCGAAATAATGAAGAACCGTTCCCCTGACGACTCCCGCTTCCTTGGCAATGTCATCAAGGTTTACCCCGTAATACCCGTGTTTTAAAAACAGATCCTCTGAAATATCCAGGATCTGCTTTTTCCTCTCTTCGGTATTATTCATTCTTTTAGCCATGAAATACCCCTGTTCTGATACAACTCCAAAATCCGGATCTTTTTCGACCCGATCGTTAACAGTATACCCTTTTTATTGACAAGTAGTCAATCATTAGAGAAGGAACAACTGTGCATACATCTGTGGAAATAATCCGAATTCATTAGTATAATCTAATGCAGGAATAGTGATCCGTCAAACCCTTTTTTCAGGTTTTGTCAGACTTATAAAAGGAAAAAGAAATTGAAAAAAAATTTACTGAAGATAATACCTCTCATGCTGTCCGGATGCCTGTTTTTATCAGGATGTAATGCCGCTTTTTTCGGCATACCCGGACTTTTCTACGAAACAAACGAATATTTATCCGACATGGATCTGTCCGAGTTCGAAGAAGACTGGGAAGATTCGGATATCTGGTCATGGCCCGATACAGGCGAATATACTCCCGAATACTGGGAGGAGGGCTATACTTACGAAACGCCTGAAGGAGCAGAGCCCGGTTCAGTAACCGTTTTTATCTATATGAACGGTTCAAATCTGGAGACCCAGGCAGGCTGTGCCACAACGGATCTGAAAGAAATACTTAAAGCCGGATACAGCAAAGACGTCAATGTGGTGATCCAGACCATGGGAACCAAGTACTGGTCAAAAACTCTGGGCATCGCATCTGACAGATCCCAGACATATGTCATCAGCAAAGACGGCCTTGAACTTGTCAGGGATGATCTGGGACAGCTGGACTGCACGGATGAAGAAACACTTCGTGAATTCATTGAATACGGAAAGAACGCTTATCCCGCCCAGCGCAATATCCTTCTTTTCTGGGATCACGGAGGCGGCCCTGCATACGGATTCGGATGGGATGAGTTCCAGGATGAATATGAAAATCTGTCCATAAACGAAATGGTTGGCGCCATAAAACAGAACCGGATGCATTTTGATTTTATCGGAATGGACTGCTGCACCATGTCCTGCCTTGAAATCGCCTATGCTCTCAGGGACTGCTGTGATTATGCTGTTTTATCCGAGGACTACGAATCGGAACTGGGCTGGTATTACACTAACTGGTTCTCGGCTCTTTACGATGAACCTGACATTCCCACGCCCGCTCTTGGAAAGATAATAATCGATGATATGGTGAAAAAAAACGAGGAAGATTCCTTAAAAGGTGACAGGGCGATCCTCGCACTCATAGATGAAAGCAAAACTGAAAAGCTTTGGGATGCATGGATTGACTTTGCATACGAAAACGAAGACAAGCTCCTTGCCACCAATTACAGCCAGGAAATGGAAGGAACCGGAAAAGGAAAAGGTCTGACAAAGCGTTTTAAAGGCGCACTGCTGGAATACATCATCGACGAAGCGGATGATTATTACAACGAAAATTATCTGTCGGAGTACTGCATAACCGATCTGATAGGACTTGCCTCCATAATAGATTCCGATCAATCGGACAAGCTTATTGAAGCTGCTGAGGATGCCATCATGTATGTATGCGCAACATCCGATGACCTGAGCCTTACCGGAATGTCGGTAACACTCCCCTACGGTGATTTTGTCCTCTATAACGACCTGAAAAAAATCCTTCAAAACTGCTCTTTTGATCCCGGTTATATAGAATGGCTTCATGCATTCTGTTCCTTCGAAGGCACCGAAAGATTCAACTGGGATGAATGGGGTGCTGATTTCTGGGGCGACTGGGGCAAAACTGAAGACTCAAGTATCTGGGGCAGCTGGGGAAATATCGAAATGCCCGATTATATGGAAGAATGGGATTTTTAAAAATTATCCCGTTTGCCCGAAACCGATATCATTGCTATAATGGATATTGCGTTTTAACAAAATACTCAATAGAGAAAGGATTTGAAAATGAAGAATTATTTTGATCTGTCAGGACAGGTTGCTGTCGTTACAGGATGCTCCACAGGACTCGGAGTTCAGATGGCAAAGGCACTTGCAAATCAGGGATGCAACATCGCCGCTCTTGCCCGCCGTAAGGAAAAGATCGATGCAGTTGCTGCTGAGATTGAAAAAGAATTCGGTGTAAAGGCTATCGGTGTACAGTGCGACATCACCAATACTGATATGGTTGATGCGGCAATCGATGAGGTCATGAAGGCATTCGGAAGGATTGACATCCTCATCAACAACGCAGGAACCGGTGCTGTAGCTCCCGCAGAAGATATCACGGATGAGCAGTTCTCCGGTGAAATGGATATCGATCTTTTCGGAACTTTCAAGGTTTCAAGAGCCGTTGCAAAGAAAGCAATGATCCCCGCAAAATACGGACGCATCATCAACATTGCTTCCATGTACGGACTTGTTGGAAATAAGATCTGCGGATCCGCTCCCTACCATGCAGCAAAGGGCGGAGTTGTAAACCTTACAAGAGCTCTTGCAGCAGAGTGGGGCGTTAAGGGCATTACTGTAAACTCTATCTGCCCCGGATATTTTTACACTGACCTCACCACAGAGACACTCAATTCCGATTTCTTCCAGGCAAATGCAAAGACCATGATCCCTCTTGAGAGATACGGCAATGAAGGTGAGCTTGACAGTGCGGCAATCTTCCTTTCTTCTCCCGCAAGCTCATACGTTACGGGCGTAATGATCCCCGTTGACGGCGGATATACCTGCATGTAATAAAAATTCGTCATTAAAAACAAAAACCCCGAAAGAAGTCCTGTGATGATCCTTCAAACGGATCCGGATAAATCTTTCGGGGTTTTCTTATTTTTATTAATTACTTAATTTATTCTCTTTTTTTACTTGTAGTCGTAGAATCCTTTTCCGGCATTTACTCCGGTCTCGCCCTTGTCGATTTTTTCCTTAAGAAGAGAGCAGATCTTATTTTCAAGGGTTCCCTCCACTCCTGCCTCAGGCTTCATGGAATGAATATTATAAGCCGTTTCAAGTCCTACGATATCAAGGATCTGGAAAGGACCGGCTGGAGCTCCGGTTGCAAGCTTCCAGGTAAGATCGATGGTTTCCGGATCAGATACCTCATTAGCCCAGAGAGCCTGCGCTGCTCCGAGAAAAGGAACAAGCATTGAGTTTAAGATGTATCCGGGCTGCTCCTTATGAAGCTGAAGAGGAACCATGTTAATATCTGAAGCAAATGCAACAACCTTGTCATATACGGCAGGATCGGTTCCGGGATGACCCATTACCTCAGCTGTATTGTTTTTCCAGATGGTATTTGCAAAATGGAGTGCCAGATACTTTTCAGGCCTGCCGGTATACTCGGCAAATCTGCTGGGAAGCATCGTTGAAGAATTGGTTACAAGTATTGTCTTTTCATCAAGAAGATCTTTCATCTGTCCGTAAACAGCGATCTTTGCATCGGGATCCTCCGACATTGACTCGATAACGATATCTGCTCCGGATAATGCTTTTGCCATATCAAGTTCAATGGCAATATTTTTCTCAAGATTTTCTTTTCCGGTTTTTACAAGTTCGTCGATCTTTTCGGGAGTGATCCCGTCCCAGCTTTTGATCATTCCTCTGGGATACATCATTTTACCCACGGGATTGGAAATAAGTGCTTTTGCATTTTCCAGATCCTGAAGCATCAGATCTGAATATCTTTTGATCTTGGGCTTTGTCCTTTCGATAGAACCTTCACTCCTAAGCCAGAAGGTAACCTTATGTCCGGTGTATGCGCACATAAGTCCGATCTGGGTCCCAAGAACGCCTCCGCCTACAACAACTACATTTTCTAACTCCATCTTTAACCTCCGTTTATTTATTTTTTATATCTCAGTGTTTTTTCAGCTTATGGGCTACGCATTTGAGGCCAAAAAGAGGATTTTTTATGGCTTTTTTCATCTTATCGATATGGGCCTGCTGGTCGCTTACTATCTTTTCAAGCTGTGCGTTTTTTTCGGTGAGTTCGTTATTTTTGCCTTCAAGTTCTTCCTTTTGGGAAAGTTCATCACAAAGAAGGCTGTAGGGCTTCCGGTAATTGTTCAGTTCATCCACCCCGCATACACCTTCGGTGATCATTTTCTGGAAGTGATCTTCCATCTTATCGAAAAGATCCGCATACTTTTCATCGGTCCCGACAAATACGGAAAACTCCTGTCTGGTCTTTATCTTAGTCGACACATTCTCATAGCTTTCAAAAATACACCTTGCGATCCTGTGCCTGATGAAGCCCTCGGGGATGGGGAAGTCCGCAAACCATTCATAATCGATGCATACGGTCCCTTTATCCGTGATGATGAAGTTTCCGAAGATCATATCGAGATTGATACCTTTAAGAGCAGGGATACCCTCTTCTATATCAGTCTCCCCGAACATTTCTTCAAACTCTTTCGTTTTTTTGAATGTACATCTGCAGTCATTTGAGATATCATCCATCAGACTCTTTAAATGTACATTTATGTCCCGTCTTATTTTTTCAAGCGGTTCCGAGGAATAATCGATGCATGTATCATCCATGGGAGTGCCGGTAAGAAAATCGAAATAAAGGTCGTTACCCCTTCTTTCAAGATTCACCGGCCGGATGGTCCTGAAACACTTTTCCGCAAGACCTTTGTTTTTTTCAATCCTGTCAATATGGGATACAGCCTCGGGACAAGCCGGGGATTTCACAACATACTTTTTTCCGTTTTCAACGCAGATACGTGTATCAACGCGGTATTTTTTTGCCCGCATGGTATTGAACTTGGCATAGATACATGTTTCCGCGGGTGCATCTCCGTTAGTTGCCGTAATAACGTAGGAGTTTGCAAAGACAGGATACAGTCCGTCGGTACAGACTTCGTTCAAAGCCTTCACTTCATCAAAGACATCCATGCGCGCCCTGTCGTAGTTCGGAGCACGGAGGGTGATGTCCCCGGGCGAAGGAAGCTTTGCATCAGAAAAGATCTGCATTGGAAGCTTATAGTCAGGTGCGGGATAACGGAACTCGATCCCGTTAAAACCTGCTTTTTCAAGCATTTTATAGAGAACATCTTTTGAAAAGGTTCTTACCCTCTCAACACCGTGATACCCTTCGATACCGTCAAATGCCCTTCCCGTGTGATCTTCTGTGGCTCCGGCAAAATATTTCATGCCGTATTTATTCTCGATGGCAATATAGAGTTTCCCGCCTTCATTTAAAAGCGAGCGGCATTTTTTCAGCATATCTACAAAGGGATCTTTTGAAGAAATGTAATAGATCGAATATTCAAAAACGCCTATAAGAGTGATGACATCATATTTTTCAGTAAAATCAATATCTTCAAAATTGCCGACAATTATGCGCAGATTGTCATATTCTTTGTTTCTGCGGGCATTGATGGTAGAACGCTTTCTGGAAAGATCGACGCAGGTGACCCTTGCACATTTTTCACAGAGTACGCCTGTTACGGCTCCGCAGCCGGAGCCTATCTCAAGAGCGGATGCATCCCCCGGAATATCTGCCCATGAAAGGATATTTTTTCTGACATCCCAAAGATGATAGAGCTGTGCCCAGTCACTTCCGTCTTTGAGTTTTTTATCGATATCTTCTCCGCTGCTTACAATATCAAGTATTGCATCTTCCACGGACTCGCCGTCAGAATATGCATCCTTTCCCTTGTAAAAAGAAAGATCCAGTGTCACATTTCCGATTTTTTCTTCGTTCATCTTATCAGCTCTGTATCAGTGTCGCATCTTCCAAGCTTTGTCCAGATGCTTAATTTATAGTTACCTTCGGGCAGATCAGATCTGTCAGCCTTTGCCCTAAATCCGCAGTACTCGGTATCTTTCATGTCGTTTAACATATAGATGTCCGGTCTGTACCAGTCTCCGAGATCTGCAATGTAATGATCCTTATCATTATACATTACAAGTCTTCGTTTTAGTGCATAGTTTTCTTCACAGTCCTTGTCATATGACCAGCCGAAGATATGGATATACCTGAATGAATCGCAGCTGTCAAAACAGTACTTGTATTCAGGTCTTGCAGGCACATTCTCCCACTCTTTTATTTCGGAAGGAGTCATCTTCCTTATCTTTGTCTTACAGTCATAGAGCCATTTTTCATATCTGGGTGACCTGTCAGAGTGGATCCTTGTCATATTGACGTTATAGAAAGGATGAGGTGAATCTTTAAGGGAATGATATTTATACAGGATCTCATTTTCATTAAGAAGGCGTCTGTACTTTTCTTCGCTCAGGGCA